>JAPLFF010000006.1 GCA_026390775.1 Ignavibacteriales bacterium
ACAAACCTTTGGAGAATTGTAGCAACAAATGCTAGCGCCTTAGGTTACAATGCATTTCTTATTACAGTTGATCTAAAAGAAAAAACTACCGGAATTCAAGTCGAGAGTAAATTAAGATCGGTCATGATCTCAGGATCAAAAAATTTTTCATTCAATGATTTCAATTTAGCAGATTTAACCTACCGCAACACAAAACTTCAGGAAGCATTTGGTAAGAATATGAATGCGCCTGATGGAAATTACACCATCTGCGTATATGTTAAAAATGAAAAAGGTGAGGAAGTAGCCAGAGATTGCATTGACCAAACCATTACCACAATAATTCCGGAAGAGGTAAGCCCACATCTTACCGTGAGATTAATTCCGCCTCCGCCAAATCAGCTGAAGAAAACAGATCTCTGGAGATTAGTTGCAACTAATGCAAGCGCGGTAGCCTACAAGGCATTTCGTATTAGTATTGATATTAAGGACTATAATCTTGGAATTCAGGCCGAGAGTAAATTAAGATCGGTCGTGATCTCAGGATCAAAAAGTTTTTCATTCAGTGATTTCAATTTAGCAGGCATAACCTACCGCAACACAAAACTTCAGGAAGCATTCGAAAAAAATATGAATGCGCCTGATGGTAATTACACTATCTGTGTGTCTGTTAAAAATGAAAAGGGTGAGGAAATAGCCAGAGATTGTATTGATCAAACCATAGCCACTGTAATTACGGAAGATGTAAGTCCACAGCTTATTTCTCCCGCCGACGGTTCAAAAATAAATTCGAATCAGCCGATTTTGTTTACCTGGATGCTTCCATCAATTAAACACGGCGATGATTATAATTATAGAATTAAAGTAGTTGAGATACTCAATAATCAATCTCCTTCTGAAGCAGTTAAACAAAACCCGGCATGGTTTGAGAGAGAGGATATTAAAACAACGACATTAATATATCCCGTTGCTGCAAGGAAGTTCGAAAAGGGGAAGAAGTATGCATGGCAAATAGCAGCCTATACAGATAATAATGAGATTGGAAAAAGTGAGACGTGGAGTTTTATTTATGGTAGTGAAGAACTGCCTGAAAAGATTACAGAGATAAAACAATGTGATGTTTTTAAAGTAGAATTTAAAAAAACTACCCAGAGTGACACACTTTCTTATAAGCTTTTAATAACTAATAATTATACCGGAAAGTTCGCTGGTAATAAGCCGGGAAGCTTTCGAATTGCAGTCAAGGGTGATTCTATTGTTTCAATTGTTGGAGGTGTCTCAGGTGGTTGGCAGCGTACTCCGTCGAAATTTCCTCCTGGTTCAAGCGGTGTGAAGTGGACTAACAATTCCGGTGATATTCCAAATGGTATAACTGATTTAGGGAATATTTCATTACAGAGTAATACTACTAATCCAATACAGGTAGATTATGAATGGTTAGATAAGGAGGAAGTTTTAATTTGTAAGAACTCTAGTGTTCTTAATAAATCAAATAGATCGCATGTCACTAATCCAACTGATAGTACATTATCAGGAGGAACGGGAACAGTAGCAGTAGGTGATACAATTAAGGCCGGACATAATGGAGAATTTAAAGTTATCGTTACCGACGTAACTACCGAAGCGGATAGCTCAGTAACAGGTAAAGGAAGAGTCCACATTAATTGGTTGGGGACAAATGTTGCTGTCGAGTTTAAAAAAATTCGAGTTGATACAACTAGACGATTAACATCCGGTGGAATTGTAACTACAGAAAGCGGAAGTTCCAGTACATCTTATTTAGCATATCCGCTAGCATGGGCTGAGAGTGTTCTAACAGGACCGGGTGCAGCTAATGTTGTAGATCATATGGTAAACTGGTCGAATGGTAAAATTGATAACCTCGTTACCTGGGTTAATAGTCTTAACTATGGTCAGCCGCAAATAAACTACCAAAGTAATATTCCGCCTCCTGTACTACCAGACTATTCACTTAAAATGCCTTTTGGTTTGCAATTCAATAATGGCAATCAGAAATTGGTAATTACTGAAATGGTCTTCAAAAAAGATTCATCTAAAATAAATTTTTTAGCGCAGGAAAAATTTACAAAAGCGGGCACACCTTATACTTTAGGATTTGCGGGAAAATATTTTCCTATACATCCTTCCAGTATAAATTTTTCCAGCGGTCGTGTGGAACTTGCAGAAGACATAAAAATTCCCAACACCATAGCTACTCCTAAAATGATTTTCAACTTTAAAAAGGGGACACCTAATTCCGGATGTTATGTTGAATGGGATAGCACTGGCGTTAAAGATATAAGTCTTGGACTCGAAGTTAAGTTTACCAGAGATTGGTTACTTCCAATTCCTACTTCAACAGATTCGGTTAAAGCAACCATTTCAGGAAATGGAACTAGCATGCATGATATTCTGCTTGCCGGCACTTTAGATAGTTGTGAAATTGTCGGCACAAATGGAATAAAGATTCAGGCAAGCCCGATGTCACTCGATCTTTCAGATAGTAGAAATCCCCTGGACATGCATTTCCCTAGCAACTACCCAAACGATTCAACAGTAACATGGAAAGGATTCTATGTTAAATCTTTTGTCCTCACTTTACCTGATACATGGAAAACGGGAACTAATCTTACTGCACCAGTCGTAACAGCATCTAATTTCGTAATTGATGATATGGGGCTAACCACGAAAATAAAAGCTGTAAACGTTTTCAATTTGCAATCAGGAAGGATAGCTGATTTAAGTGCCAGTCTGGATACGGTTGAGATTTCTATTATCAGTAGCTCTTTAGTCAGCGGAAAAGCCAAGGGCATACTTGTATTGCCAATAAGTGAAGTTACAACTCAAAATAGTTTAAAATACACAGCCACATTCAACCAGGTATCGAGTGGAAATAATTTTCAAATAGCTATACTTCCTGTGGGTCCGATTGATGCCGATATTTTTAAAGGCAAACTAACATTACTACCAACCTCAAATATTTCGGCGAATCTTTCTCCAAACTTAAACACTCTTTCAATTAATTTGAACGGTACTTTTAAGTGGGATAGTCCTAACTTTCCAATTAAAGGTATAAAGATGGAACTGGGTTTTGAGAATGTAGGATTAAACTATGCTTATAATTCAACTACAAATACACTCAATTTTAATCCCGGTACATGGAGCTTTGCGAGTCCCCCAAAATGGTTGGCAAATTTTCCTGTCTCAATTAAAAAAATCTATTATAAATCGTTAACAAAAGCGAGTTTGCCCAGCCCGAAGATGGAGCTTTTAAGAGGGGCGCTGATGATTGATATAGTTGCCAACCTCACCGAAGACATAGGTGGCGCAACCACATTGGGTGCATCATTTGCTATAGAATTGAATAAAACCGACAAAAAATTTACGCCGAAGTTCATAGAAGTTTTTCTTGACAGTATTTCAGTTCATGCAGATATGCCGGCTGTGAAGATTGATGGTAATATAAGTATTCGAAATGAAGATCCTGTTTATGGTAATGGCTTTCTTGGAGAATTAAATGTTGCATTTACATCTGTTGGTCTTAAAGCAAGGGCATTAGTCGAGTTTGGAAATACTAATTACTTATATGGCAGTTTATACAGGTATTGGCGAGTAGAAGCGGATGTACTTTTACCACCTCCGGGCGTTCCTTTTTTAACGGGTCTTGCCTTCAGAGGTTTTGGCGGCGGGGCCTACTATAATATGTTAGCAACACCGGGTACCTCTACTAAAACACCATCAGGCAAGAAATTTACTTTTACTCCTTTGAAATCGACAATGGGCTTGAGAGTCGCAGCTACAATTGCAACTACACCGAAAGAAGAAACTTTCAATGCAGACGTAGGACTATTAGCACAGTTCTCAAAGAGCCAGGGTTTAACATATATTGCCTTTACAGGTGACTTTTGGGTTGGTGCCGGTTTTGCAAAGCGACCGACGGCTAACATTAGTGGAAATGTTAATGTAAGTTATAATTTTCCCGATAAGCATTTTAATCTTTCCGCAAGTGTTAATGTAAACGCTACGCCTATTACTACTCCAAGTCCAGCAAATCTTGTGTTGGACATAAGAGGAAAAACAAATAAATGGTTTTTCAAATTTGGAGAGCCGGTGCCTAACGGATTAAATCAAGTAGATGTTTTTGGTGTTCACTTATATGAGTATTTAATGTTTGGGAATGATATCGTAGCCCCTTCCGGATTTACACAAACGTTTAAGGATGGTTATCATGGTGTATTTGGAACTGACCCGGGTATTCCTGTAATACCTACTAATACACTCACGGCAACCGGCAAAGGATTTGCATTAGGTATAGGATTTAAATTTAACAAAGACGTTAATTTTAATTTAGTTGGTAGTTATTCTGCAGAATTGAAATTAAATGCAGGTGCCGAGTTAAATCTGGCATTCGCAGAATATAATGGAAACAACTGTGAGTATCCTTCCGAACGAATTGGAATTAATGGATGGCAAGCCTCAGGAAGTATAGGCTTTTATGCTTCTGTATTAGCATCTGTAAAACATAATAGTACGACCTGGAACATAGCCGATATAAAAGCCGGGGGTTGGCTGCAAGGAAAATTTCCAAATCCAGTTTATGTAACTGGCTTAGTGGAAGGGTCTGTTAAAATTGGACATTTTACTACATGGACACATTCTACTGGTGATTGGTACTACAATTCTTACACTGATTGGGGGTGGTCAGCATGCGTACATCCTCAAGATCATTATCTGGTAAATACATCATTTAATAAGAGTTTTGAATACGGTACTAATTGTTCCGGAATAACCAGTGCAGGAGATGGTGCAACAGTTGTACAAGGAGATGCTGCTCAAGACCAACAACAATTATTAATACAATATGTACATCCCGCACAACAATATGACTTTCCTATCACATCTCCTTTATCGGTAGAGTATGGATTGATTCCCGACAATATTTTTGATGTATCTGAGCAACAATCGGATGGTTCTATAAAAAATAGAACTTTTAAAATGGTAGTAAGCACAAACTTGAAAATTCATAATGCTGATGGTTCACTATCGAATGTTGTATTAAAGAAAAATGAAAATAATCTAGGTGAGTATTTATATACCGTTTCAACTCCAAACACAATAAATACAACAACAGCTAAAACAATTAGTCAGACTCAAGCTAAAAGTAACACAGTTAATACTAACATACTTCTTAACAATACCGTTATAAAAAATACTGCCAGTAGTGGACAAATAATTACTACTTATCCGTTACCACCGGCCAGTAATACTTATAATAATTTACCCCCTGAAGCCCCAGAGGTTAAAAATAATTTAACAGTAGATAAGGATTATACTTTTACTGTAACTGCTACATTAAAAGAATTTGTTAGCAATAGCTGGATTGATGCAAAGAACAAGAATAATAATGTTGTTACTCAAACTGTTACTAAAAAATTCAGAACAGGACCAATGGTTACAGTTGCAAGTACGCTTAATTCAAAAAACACTTTAATAAATAAATAATAAAATAAAAGATCAACTATGAAAAACTTATTAATATCAAATATGCTAAAGCACAAAATGTGCTTAATATATATCGTTGCCATGTTTTTATTTGCAAACATCGGCTTTGCTCAAAAGGCAGATACCACAACAATTCCAACAAGCTATGTTAATGTTGTTGGCAGATATACAGAAGGCAAAGGTGTTGAACTACGATTTTTCTCTGATAAAAAATCGGTTCTAGAAATTGGTTTTAAAAATGGATTTAGTATTGAAAGAACACTTTTCGATTCAAAAGTTAAAAGAAAACAAACCGATACTTTGGTTTATGTAGAAATTGCAAAAGTATTTCCATATAAAGATAATCAATGGGAAACCGCTATTAGTAACGAAAAAAACTTAGACTCAAAAAATGAATTAGAGGTTGCCAGAGATTTTCTAAAAAATATTTCTAAACGAGAAGGTGGAGTTTTCAGTTTTGACAAAGGCATTGCAGAATTAAAAGATCAGAAAAGTAAGGAAGATTATGAGTACATGGTTTTTGCACTATCCGCATTACAAAATGCAAATGTTGCCAATGCATTGGGTTTAGGTTATACAGATAGTACGGCCATAAAAGGTAAATCGTATATCTATAGAGTTAGACCTTTAAGTGCATCTAATATGTACAAAATTATTCCTGTGGATTATTTTATTGTTGCTGAGAAACTTAAGAAAGGTTACGATAATCATGTATATGTAAAGCAGGGAGATACAGAATTATTTTTTGCTTGGTTAGATATGCCGGAACTTTCAGGATATTTTGTAGAGCGGGCTAATCCTGGCGAGACCACATTTACTCAGTTAAATAAAGCTCCAATACATAGTCTTGAAGGAAGCAATTATGAAGGTGAATCCAGAAGCGGATATAATGACAAAAATTTGATCAACTATAAGATATATACTTATAGATTTTTTGGCTACACTTTGTTTGGAGAAAAAGTACAATTTGCAGAAGTTAAAGCTATGCCGAAAGATTTAACTCCTCCCGAACAACCATTTCTACAACAGCCACAACATGTAAAAGCCAAAGAGGTTTTGGTTACATGGAAAATGAATCCGATTCCGGCGCCAGACTTGAAAGGATTTTTTGTAGCTCGATCAAATAAAAATGAAGGAGAATTTAAAGTACTACACAGCGGAATGCTTTCAAAAGATACCAGGACATTTACAGATACTACCTTCATCACCGGTCAGCCAAATTATTATGTAGTTCAGGCAGTTGATACTGCAAAAAATGTTAGCTCTTCGTATCCGGTTTCTGTTACATTAATAGATTCTATACCCCCGGTTAAACCGGTTTTTATTTCCGGCAAAATAGATTCGCTTGGAGTAGTGACAATCACAGTTCAGAAAAATAAAGAAAAGGATTTAATGGGATATAGACTTTATAAATCAAATAGTCCTGAACATGAATTCTCTGTTATTCATGAAAGTTTTATGAATAATGACTCTTTAGTACAAGTGGTGCAAACAGTATTTAAAGATACCGTTACATTGAATTCATTAACACCTTTCATTTATTACAAAATTAAAGCACTGGATTTCAATTACAATCAATCAGAGTTTTCGAATGTGATGAAAGTAGCACGGCCTGATACAATTCCCCCCGTTTCCCCTGTATTTAATGATGTGATTGTAGGAGAAAAAAAGATTGAATTGCATTTTGTGCCAAGCAGCAGCGAAGATGTTAAAGAACATATCATATATAGAAAAACAGATCTAAAAGGTAAGTGGGAAATTCTTAAGACAACGGAGTCAACCGCTAACAAATACATAGACACCACGGTAACAACTGGTATTACGTATTATTATTCAATTAGGGCCAAAGATTTAAGTGGGCTGTATTCTAAATATGCTTCGGTAGTATATGGTAAACCTTATGATACAGGCATAAGGCCTTCAATTGAAAACTTCATGGCAAAAGTTGAAAAGAAAAATATCATTCTCAGCTGGGAATACCCTGCTTTAAAAACAGAACACACTTTTGTGATTTATAAGAAGGATGATAAGGGACAATTAAAACAATACGACACGACAAAAGAAAAATCATATACCGATAAAAATACTAATAAGGAAAATTACTATGCAGTTAAAGTTATTACGGGAGACGGCGGTCAATCAAAATTTAGCAACGTGCTCGGTAAAATTATTGAATAGTAAAATCATACAATCAGTTCATCTAATTAAATAATTCAAAGTGGTATTAGAATACTATTCATGACATCACTACTATTTGAAGGGAAAAAAATGAAAGCAATTAAAATAATATTACTGTTCTTCATAGTAACAATAAGCTCTTACGCTCAAGTTACCGTTCATCTTCAACAGCCGTCCCCATATCAATTCAAGGTTGAGCAATTCTGGAAAATTGTTTTAATCAACAACAGTGAAAAAACTGTAAATGTTTATTTAAAAGGAACCGCAACAGAATCTTTGCAAGGAAAAATTATCGAAGCAACTTCATCTGTGATTAGTTTGCAACCCGGCGTAAAGAATGTTAATGGTCGGGATCTCGGCCCATTCACTGTAAGTGAATCGAACACTCGATATAAAAATATTATAATGAATACCGGTAGCCTTCCTTCAGGAAGTTATGATATTTGTGTTGCCGTGTTCCAAGCAGTAGATGGAATACAAATTGCATCCGACTGCATTCAAACTACAATCGAAAATTTAAACCGGATGGAATTGATAAGTCCATTAGATCAAGAAGTTATCGGTAATATCTCTGCGGAAGAATCTGAAAATCAAAAATTAAAAAATATGAGTGGGCCTCCGGTAATTATCTTTTCCTGGTTGCCGCCGGTTCCAGTACCACCGGACGCGAGAATTAGTTACAGATTGAAACTAGTAGAAATTCTTGGGTATCAGTCTGTACATTCGGCAATGGCATCCAACCCATTGTATTATCAATCACCAATGATTTCCTCAACTGTGTTGCGATATCCGGTAGCCGCTCGGCAATTGGTTCCGGGAAAAAGATATGCATGGGAGATTGAATGTTTTATTGATGATTTCAAAACACAGGAAAGTGAAATAAGATCTTTTGAAATTCAAGGTGGTGAAGAAAGGAAAATAAGATATGATGTTAGCAATGCCGGCACTACTCAATACAGTGAAACTTTTATTAATGAAAAATCTGGACTGCCATCAGGTTTGTCATCTTTCACAAACACAAATAAAAATTATGGAACATCTATCTTAAATTTCTTTGGAGCTCCGGCACAGATTGATCTATTTGGTAGTCCAAGTAATTTTAAGTTTTACGGTGATGCAAAGCTTACCCAAATAACAAGCAGTAAACCCGCACAATTCTCACAGCTTCCTTCAAACTACCAGACTTTAGAAATTAATCCGAGACTTTCAATTTATGATATTCCATTCGGGATGAATATTTATCTCTCATCATTAAACAATTCGAATAGGCAAAGTTTGAACAGCGTTTCATTTATGCTGGATATTGATCTACTGAAATCAAAAATAAAAGATCGTATTTCTGAAAAAGTTAAGGAGATTGCATCATCTGTCGATTCTACTTTAGGAAAACTTACAGATATAGCGTTAAACGATCCGAATAAACTAGAAGAGAACGCAGAAAAACTTGGACTAATCTCTCCAGCGGAAAAACTCTTTCTAAATATTAAAACGCTCGGAATCGGAAGAACATATCCTGATTATTCAGAGTTAACGGTAAGCGGCGTACCGGTTAACGGATTGAATGTGGAGTTCAACCCGGGAATATTATACTTTGCCGTTGCTGCCGGGAATAATTTAGATGGTATCGATAATGTTTCTTTTAAGAGATCATTTTTAGCCGGTCGAATTGGATTGGGTGAAAAAGAAAATGCACATTTCTTTTTAACTGCATTAAAAATGAAGGATGATCTGAATTCGATATTAGTAAGTTCATTAAACCCATTATTAACGCCGCAGGAAAACGTTGTGTTAGGATCTGAAGGTAAACTTAACTTATTTCAAAAATTGATCGAGATAAACGGTGAAGCAGCGGTATCTGGTTTTACGCGAGATTTAAACGATGCAGATTTTGTTAGTAGTTCAATTCCGGGCTTTGTTAAAAATTTATTAACGCCGAAGTTGAGCACATCATTTGATTACGCTTGGAAAGGAAAAATAGCTTTTAATAATGAGCCGAGTGCAACATTACTTTCTTTAGGAGTAAGAAGAATTGGTCCTGGATTTATGTCGTTAGCAGCACCGAGTTTAAGACAAGATCAATTCCAATTCGATTTTAATTTCGACCAGAAGTTTGCTGATAAAAAAATAACAATGAAAACGTTCTTCAAAGTTTACAATGATAATCTGATCAATTGGAAGCAATCCACAACAACAACTACATCGTTTGGTATTAATCTCGGTTTTTATTTTCCGAATCTGCCGTTTGTTCAAATAAATTATTCTCCATATTCACAAAGTAATGATAATGTTATCGCTGCTCAAAAGATGGAAAACACATCCGATTTGTTCTCTTTAATGACCGGCTATTCTTATCAGTTATCCAGTGTATCTGCTTCAACAATGCTTTCGTTTACTGGCCAATGGCAAAACAATAAGATTGGAATTATATCAAACAAGTTCTCGAATGAATCTTATATGTTAAACCAGAGTTTCAGTTTTGAATTTCCACTGACATTGAGTTCGACTTTAAGTTTGACTCAATCTAAAATTCTTTCTATATCAAGTAGTATAACGGAATTTGATTTGAACGGCAATTATCAATTAAGTGAAATGATTTCCGCAAATCTTGGCGGAACTATCTCCAACGAGGAGAATCAGACAAAGAAAACTATGATTTATATGGGCTCAAATATAATTCTTTATCAATGGCTAAGATTCGAACTTCAAGGGAATATATCAAACTATAAGGATCTTTCAGGCGGAGGAAATAACTATAACGATGCTATGCTACAAGCTACGGTGTCTATGAATTGGTGATACAAGCAATGAAAAGTGGGAGCAATTATTAATTAATAGGAAGTTTTTGTGTTATAGGTTATTCTGTTTTTTGCTAATGGTTTGATCATGTTGAAAAATAATTTTCAACGATAAAGATTTATTTAAAGAGCGAGATTAATATGAAAAAACTTTATACAGTGTTTGTAGTTCTTTCCGGCTTGTTCTATGCTACAAACATATTTGCACAAGCTGCTTCTGTTACATGGGCACTTAACAATACAACTCAATTGACTTCTGCAAGTGTTGGCAATGTAACAGGGTCAGCGGAATCTATAAATTCGGGTTCCGGACAATTTGGAATGAGTGTTTTCGATTACAGCAACGACGGTCAAAGGCTTTGGGAAAATACTGCAGGCTGGATAGCAGGTGCTGAAGAAGCTACACGTTATATTCAGTTTGACGCTTTATTTACAATTGGAAATAGTTTTACTGTAACAAACGTTTCCTTTAATTATGGCGCTGCAGGCATCAATGGTCATATTCAGTCGAATGTTTATTATTCAACTGATGGTTGGCAAACAAGAACATTATTGAATTCAGGTCCTTTAGCATACCCGAATCCTGCAATGTTGCAATTTACCCAAAGTGTAAATGTTGCAGTAGTTGGCGGTACCACATTTTCTCTTAGAATCTATCCTTATGCGATATTAAACAGCATAGCGATGAGTCCTACTTTTGCTGTTCATAATAATATTGTTATTACAGGTGCAACTGCAACAAAAAAGAATTGCGTCATACAATTAACGAATGTAGTTGGTAAATGGGGTAAGTCTGTTTTGTTGACAGCGAAGCTACAGGAGATCGGTGCAGCAGGTAATACAAACTTACCTAACCAAGTACTAAAGTTTTATATGGACAGTGTGTATGTTAAATCAGGCACAACCAACGCAAGCGGAGTAGCGAGTTTGATATATACTATACCACAGGATTCAGCCACACATTCAATCTCAGCACCACAAGATTCAGTCGCACATTCAATCTCAGCAACATATGTGGGAGATGCAAATTATAATGCACAAAGCGGAACGGGTACATTGACGATAGTAAGACATGTTACAGGTGTAGTTGTAACACCAACGATCGCTATTTATGGACAACCGGTTGTGCTTGTTGCAACTTTGGTGGACAATGACAACGACGGAAAAGGTGTTTCTAACCAAGAACTAAAGTTTTATAAAATCTCTCCGGGAACAAGAGAAGGAAATACAACAAGGGTATATGTAGGCTCGGGCATAACTAACTCAGATGGAACTACGAACGTAGTGTTAGAACTCCAAGGGTCGGAATTAGAATTCGTGGCGTCATTTGCCGGAGATGCAAATTATAGTCCAAAGAGTGGTACAGGAACATTAAAAAAAATGACAGCAATACAAATAACAGATACAGCTGGTAAGTGGGGAAAGACAATATTGTTGACGGCGAGACTGCAAAAGACTGGCTTAACAGGTAATACGAACTTACCTAATCAAGAAATAAAGTTTTATATGGATAGTGTGTATGTTAAATCAGGCACAACCAACGCAAGCGGAGTAGCGAGCGTAATGTACACTATACCACAGGATTCAGTCACACATTCAATCTCAGCACCACAAGATTCAGTTGCACATTCAATCTCAGCAACATATGTGGGAGATGCAAATTATAATGCACAAAGCGGTACGGGGAAATTAACGGTAGTAAGACATGTTACCACTCTATCGATAAGAGGTCACGACGGTGGTGCAGGAAAGATATATACACAAGATTTAGCCCTAACTGATAATGATAATAGCGGGAACGGTATTCCCAACCAGATTTTGAAGTTTTACATTGATAAAGTATATGTCAAATCAGGTACAACGAATGCAAGCGGAGTTGCGAGCATATCATTCACTCTACCGCAGGATTCAGTTTCACATTCGATCACAGCTTCATATGCCGGAGATGTAAATTACAGTCCGCAAAGCAATACAGGAACAATTACATATACACTAAAAAGTTGCATCATACAAATGACAAACGTGGCCAGTAAGTGGGGAAAGTCAGTTTTGCTAACCGCCAAGCTGCATGAGACTGGCTTAACTGGTAACACAAACTTACCAAACCAGAGATTAAAGTTTTATCAGGATAGCGTATATATTAATTCTGCAACAACCAACTCAAGCGGAATAGCGAGTTTAATGTACACAATACCACAGGATTCAGCAACACATTCGATCACAGCACCACAGGATTCAGTTGCACATTCGATGAGAGTAGAATTTGCCGGAGATGTAAATTACAGCGCACAAAACGGTGTGGGTACATTGACAGTAGTAAGACATACTACAAGTATATCAGTTGCAAATAAGAGCGGTAGTGTAGGACAGACAATAACGTTAGAGGCAACTTTAACAGACAATGACGAAAACGGAAAAGGTGTTTCTGGCCAGGCACTAAAGTTTTATAAAATCTCGTATGGAACAAGGGAAGGAGATACTGCAAAAGTTTATGCAGGATCGGGCATAACGAATTCAAGCGGATTAGCTATCCAATCGAGTAGATGGGACGATACTGATATTGTACATGTTGAAGAAGTGATATTTGAAGGTGATGCAAATTATAGAACACAAAGCGGTACAGGAAAATTCACTATTACAGTTGTAGGTGTTGAAAATAATCAAGCGGATATTTCAACAAAATTTGATCTTTCACAAAACTATCCCAATCCATTCAATCCAACTACAACAATAAAATATGATATACCTAAAACGGGTTTTGTAACTATTAGTGTTTACGATATTCTTGGGAGAGAAATCAAAATATTAGTTAATGAGGAGAAAAATCCCGGTCATTATGAAATAATTTTCAATGCAAGAGAATTATCAAGCGGAATATATTTCTATACTATTAGAACTAGTGATTTTTCTTTAAGCAAGAAAATGATTTTGATGAAATAAAATCTTGTACTTTTTTTGACATAAAGCCAGAGTATAACTGCTCTGGCTTTTTTGTTTAGTGGATAGTCCTATGGTGTATCAACAACTTTTAACTACTTTTTACTTTGATAGAATATCCATATTTTTAGTTAGACAAATTCATCTTATTAATCATATCGAAGACACATATCATAGATCAACATAAGGGAAAAAATTATGAGCGTAACAAAAGAAGAGGCGCTGAAGTATCATAGTGAGGGAAGAAAAGGTAAGATTGAAGTCGTTCCGACCAAACCATGTTATACTGCTAGAGAATTATCACTTGCCTACACTCCGGGTGTAGCAGAACCGTGTAGAGAGATTGAAAAAAATGACGACGATGTTTACAAGTATACTGCAAAAGGAAATTTGGTTGCTGTTGTTTCAAACGGAACTGCAGTATTAGGATTAGGTGATATTGGTCCGCATGCAGGTAAACCTGTTATGGAAGGTAAAGGTGTTTTGTTTAAACGATTCGCTGATATAGATGTATTCGACATTGAATTGAAAACACATGATCCAAAAGAAGTAATCCGTGCAGTTCAATTAATGGAACCTACTTTTGGCGGGATTAATCTTGAAGACATCAAAGCGCCGGAATGTTTTGAGATTGAAGAAGAACTAATTAAGACTATGAACATACCTGTATTCCATGATGACCAGCACGGAACAGCAATAATTTCTTGCGCCGCTTTGATTAATGCTGTGGAAATCGCCGGGAAAAAATTAGACAAAATTCATCTTGTTGTTAACGGTGCCGGTGCTGCTGCCATTTCTTGTTGTAAATTATATGTTGCCGCGGGTGTTAAGAGAGAAAACATTTCAATGTTTGATACAAAAGGGCACGTCAACAAAAAAAGAACTGATCTAAATAAATACAAAGAATTATTTGCCCAGGATAACCAGTATGCAGATTTAGCCGATGGAATGAAAGAAGCAGATGTGTTCGTTGGATTGTCAAAAGGAAATATTGTTTCGAAAGAAATGGTTAAGAGCATGGCAAAGAATCCGATTGTATTTGCTATGGCTAATCCAGATCCAGAAATCAAGTACGAAGATGCAATTGATGCACGCAAAGACATTATTATGGCAACCGGAAGAAGTGATTATCCCAACCAAGTTAATAATGTTCTTGGATTCCCATTTATATTCCGCGGCACACTTGATGTTCGCGCAAGTAAAATTAATGAACAAATGAAAATGGCTGCTACAAAAGCTCTTGCTCAACTTGCAAGAGAGAAAGTTCCGGAAGTAGTTCTTAATGCTTATGGCGGAAAAGAATTTTCATTTGGTCCGGAATATATAATTCCAAAACCGTTTGATCCGCGCGTACTATGGAATGTTGCACCTGCTGTTGCAAAAGCTGCTATGGATACCGGTGTAGCCAAAAATCCAATTACTGATTGGGATGCATACAAAGTACAATTGCAGGAGCGTTTAGGATATTCAACTGAAATAGTTAGAGTAATGGTTCACAAGGCTCAACAAAATCCCAAGAAAGTAGTTTTTCCTGAAGGCGAAGAAGAGAAGATCATACGCGCTGCTAATGCTGCTTATGATGACAACATTGCAAAACCAATTCTGCTTGGTAATGAACAGATTATTAAAACACGAATTGAAGATTTAGGATATGAACTAAATAAATTTGAAATAATAGATCCTGAGACAACGAAAAAAAATGAACAATATTCAGAAGTGTTTTATAAAAAACGTCAACGTAAAGGTATAACTCCGCGAGATGTAAAAGCTTTAATGCACGATCCGAATTACTTTGCAGCAATGATGGTGGAAATGGGTGATGCAGACGCGATGGTTGGCGGACTAACACAACACTATCCTCAGACAATCAGACCAGCACTTCAATGTATAGGTGTGAAAGAAGGATTAAAAATTGTATCCGGAATGTATATTGTAATCATTAAACGTAAAGTATATTTCTTTGCCGATTGTACGGTAAATGTTGATCCTACCCCAGAACAGCTGGCAGAAATTGCTATTAATGCTGCAGATGCTGTCAAAGAGTTTGATATAATTCCTAAAATTGCAATGCTTTCATTCAGTAATTTTGGAAGCGCTCCTTATCCGCAAACAATTAAAGTTTCAAATTCCGTGAAAATTGTGAAGCAGAAAAGACCTGATCTTATTATTGATGGTGAGATGCAGGCAGATACTGCGGTTGTTGCTGAAAAAATGGAAAAAGAATATCCATTTTCATCACTTAAAGGTGGTGCAAACGTTCTGATCTTCCCAACTCTTGAAGCTGGAAATATTGCTTATAAACTATTGCAGCGTTTGACCGATGCTACAGTGATTGGTCCGATCCTGATGGGAATGAAAAAACCTGTTCATGTTATTCAGCGAGGCGATACTGTTAATGATATTATTAATATGACTGCTATTGCTGTTGTCGGTGCAAAGAGCCACAAATAATTGAATGTTTTATTGATTCGGATAATTGGAAAAAGCCTAACTTCATTTAGAAGTTGGGCTTTTCGTTATTTATATTACGAATAGATAATTTTATCTTAGCCACAGATTAATCGGCAAGATTTATAGTGTTAAAAAATATTTTATATATCTCCGGAAGCGTTGTGATATTTTTTGCCGGATTAATTTTTTATGGGATAATTCTCAATCTCCGAGAAGTTACCTTAAAAGAAGCATTGATTGAGAAAGGATTGGCAAAACTTGAAAACGTACATCTCGTAATAGATAGAACTGATTATCGAATTTCACTTTACTCAAATAAAATTTTAGTTAAAACATACAAAGCTGTATTTGGTAAAAGTTCAGGAACAATAAAATCTTCTGCAGAGGATAATATTACACCTATCGGCGATTATAAAATTTGCGCAATTGATACATTAAATAAGTACCATAAATTTTTACATTTAGATTATCCGAATGAACGAGATGCAGCCGAAGCTCTAAAACAAGGATATATTTTCGATGATGAGTTTAACACAATAATACTAGCTGCCAAGAAAAATGAATGTCCGCCTAAAGAAACAAAACTTAGTTCAGAAATAGGAATACATGGTATTGGAACATATAATATTATATTTAAAAATCTTCCGTTCCCATTTAATTGGACTAACGGATCAATAGCGGTTAGCAACGAAAGTATAGATGAGTTATACTCAGTGATAAAAGTTGGAACTCAGGTAAAAATAATTAATTGAAGGATTACTGTTGAAATTTAAGCTTTCATACATTTTCATATTTCTATTTGCAGCAGGATTATTTGCACAACCAAATAAAAAATTTGAACTTACTCAGATTAACTTTGAAAATAATAGTAATTTTTCCTCATCTGTCCTTAGGGAAATAATATTTTCTAAAGAATCACCCAATTGGTTGTCGCAACTCTTAAATAAGATTTCATCATTAGGAGGCAAAGCTGTTTATTTTGATTCTCTGCTAATTCAATCAGATATAAATGCACTCAAAAATTTTTATCATGCCAACGGATTTTTCAAAGTAAAAATTAATTCTAATTATCAACTGGATTCATCAAATAACGAAGCACGATTATCTTACACGATCTTTGAATCTCAACCGGTTTATTTTAATTCATTGACTTTGAAAGGTTTGGAATGGATTGCACCCGAATTTCAAGAATTACTTACCGATTATTGTAAAGTAGATACGAATAAAATCTACGAAGATGCAATTGTTGATGAGAAGAAAAATTATACTTCGTCCTTCCTTCGTGATCACGGTTTTATGCTCATTAGTGCAGATAGACCTACTGTTGTTATTGATACAATGAAAAATAAAGTTGATGTAGAATTAAAGTTTATGCCTGGAAACCGATATAAGATTAGTGATTTGTACACTCAACGAACAGGCAAAGGAGTTGATTTAGTTGATGATGCTTTGTTGAAAGATATTGTTGGAATAAAAATCGGAAGCTGGTACAGCAATTATGATATTCAGCGGGGACAAGTAAGATTGTTTAGGACGAATCTTTTTACTTCAGCGGCTGTAATGGGTGTTATATCAGATACAGTTGGCAATAACGTTCCTCTTAACATTAGCGCGGATATCGGGTTAATGCATGAACTATCGCCTGAAATAATAATGAACAACGAGGATAATACCTTTAATCTTGGTTTAGCTCTGAACTTTATCAAGAAAAATTTTCTCGGCGATGCAAGAAAATTTACCATTGGTACTTCTGCTGCGGCACAAAACATTTCCGAGTTCTTACGTAATCCTTCATTTGCAGATTCCGCATTTTACGGCTACTTCGACGCACGTGTTTCAATTGAACAGCCGTTTCTATTTGGTGATCCAATAACAACAAAACTTGAGACTTATTTTACCACTCAAAAAAGAAAAAATGAATATAACTCTATAATAATAGGCGGCAGGTTAAGTTTCGATTTTGAGCTTCCGCAGTTTATCTACTTCAATTCATTTAACGTATATTTAAATGTTGAACGATCTGAATATGATTACAAACCGGCTTATATAAAAAATTTATTAAGCCAATCTTTTCAAATCAAATATGGAGCTCCTAAGAATTTTGCAGATTCGGTAGCAAGTAATTATGTAGATAAGGACCTTGGCGGCAGATATATTTCCCAGAGTACGAATGCTGCAATCGGAATTAATTTAGGAGCTAACAAAACAAATGATACTTTTTTCCCTTCAAACGGTTATGCTCTTTCTTTTTTGTTAGAAGATGGTAACTCTATTCCATATCTGATCAGCAGATTATTTAAAAGTGGTTTTACCCGTCCATTATTTTTTAAGGGTGTTATTACCTCATCGGTTTACTTACCGGTTTATAATTCCAAAGTAGATGCATTAGGAATAAAATTTAAGATCGGACAAATTTTTACTTACCGCGGTGAACAATCGGCTATTCCATTAAATCAAAGATTGTACGCCGGCGGAAGTAATTCTGTACGCGGATGGGGAACCCGCCAGCTTGTTCCTAAAAAAGTTGAGTTTGATTTAGCCGCTAATCCCACTCAAGATGATCTTGAAGCTTTTCTTGGTAAAGGCGCTGCAACCGGCGGATTCTTTTTGATGGAAGGTTCGGTTGAAACACGCAACCGGTTAATCGGACGATTAGGCACAGCACTTTTTATTGATTATGGAAATACTTGGAACGGATACCAAGAATTTCGTTATGATGAAATTGCCGTTGCTGCAGGTTTTGGTTTAAGATATTACTCGGATTTTGTTCCCTTAAGAATTGATTTCGGCTTTAAGATCTACGATCCAAATGACCGTCGTCCCATGGTTAGCAAAGAATTCTGGAAAGAGATTCTTCAGTTTCACATTGGAATAGGTGAAGCGTTTTAATTCATTATTTTTTTGAAAACCACACAATAATCCGACTTTGTTTACCAACGCATTTTTAACTAAATTTGTCATTACTTTTTAGGAACCCCAGATGATTTCAAGTATGACCGGCTATGGTAAAGCTATCGTTCAGAGAGACGATATTACCGTTGAAGCCGAATTAAAAAGTCTTAACAGCCGATATCTTGATCTTTCGCTTCGAATTCCGAAGTTTCTTATGAACAAAGAATTTGAAATACGCGAAAAAGTTAAGAACCGGATTAAAAGAGGAAAAGTTTATTTGGCGGTTTCAATCCGTAAAGGAGAAATTGAAGAACGATTTAATGAGATCGATCCTGCCGGCGTTAAGTATGCACTTAGTTTGTTAAAGGATATTAAAAAGTTCGCAAAGATAAAAGGTAATCTTAAATTAAGCGATGTTCTTCTTTTTCAGAATATGCTGTTCAAAGATGATTACGAACAAGCCGGAGAAGAATTTGAGATTGTTGTTGAAGCGATTGATTCGGCTGTTAACGAATTAAACAAAATGCGTGAAGCTGAGGGAAAAGAGCTTGAAAAAGATTTACGCAAAAGGGTGCAAATGATCGGCAAGGCACTTTCTAAAATTGAAAACTCATCAGAAGAAAGTATCAAAGCTTATTTTGAAAAGATAAAAGAAAAAGCAAAACAATTAGTTGCTGATCTATCTAACAATCAAGACCGCTTGAATATGGAACTGGCGTTAATTGCCGAACGTGCCGATGTAACGGAAGAATGCGTTCGCTTACGCAGCCACATTAAAATGTTTCTAGATACAATTTCGAAATCAGATGATGCCGGAAGGAAACTTAATTTTATAGTTCAGGAAATGAATCGCGAAGCAAATACAATAAATAGTAAATCTGTATCATCAGAAATTTCTCACAATGGAATTTCTATAAAGGAAGAAATAGAAAAGATTCGTGAACAAATTCAGAACATTGAGTAAACCGTGTCAAATCATAAGGCAAAATTATACGTATTTTCTGCGCCCAGCGGTTCCGGTAAAACAACCATAGTTCGTGATGTGCTAAAAAATTTTCCCGAGTTTGTTTTTTCAGTTTCGGCTACTACAAGAAAAAAAAGAAGTACTGAAAAAGAAGGTGTTGATTATTATTTTATATTGGAAGAAGAATTTAAAAAGAAGATTGATACCGGTGAATTTGTTGAGTGGGAAAAATTTTACGATTATTATTACGGGACATTAAAAAATTTTGTTGACGGTAATCTTGCAAAAGGTTTATCAAACGTTTTTGAAGTAGATGTTAAAGGTGCTTTAAGTATCAAGAAAGCATACAAAAATTCTGTTCTAATATTTATTGCGCCACCAAGTATTGATGTTCTAAAAGACAGATTGATAAAACGAAATACTGAAACAGAGGAAGATCTTAAGAAACGTATTGAGCGGGCTGAAATGGAATTGAGCTTTAAGGATCAATTTGATTATGTGGTTTCTAATTTGAATCTTGAAGAAGCAAAAAAAGAAGTAAAAAAAATTATAGAAAAAGAAATATAACAGGAGAAATAAAATGGCAATTAAACCGATTAACCTAACCAAAATAAAAGCGAGCATACCGAATCTTTATGAAGCCGTTATTGTTGCAGCAAAACGTGCACGGAAACTCAATGATGACAATAAACTCGAATTCAATTCGCTGTTAAGCACAATGACATCCGGACACGAAGATGAATTTGAAGACCGGGAAAATCCCGAACAGATGAAGCTTTCGTTAGAATTCGAAAAACGCGAGAAAGCTCATATCAATGCTGTGAAAGAATTAGTTGATGCAAAGATCGAATACAGATACAAATCAGAAAAAGATAAATAAATATTTAGCTTTTCTTTTAATGAAGCGGAAATCAGCAAATGATCTCCGCTTTTCTTTTTTGTGCTAAAGTTAGTGCTAAATTTTCAGTAAAGATTTTGTTAATTTCCTACTGCCAATCGTGTTAAGTCCTTAATAGGATTTGAAAATGATAGAAAAAAAATTATTGATAGAAGCAATTAAAGACCAGCAGGAAATCTTTGGTGATTTTTTGTTTGAAAATGTGGATACTGCAATTGAGGAATCGATGAAGAAAAAAAATACTGTTGCTAAAGAAATACTAGAGAATAAAATATCTGTTGCAGAGAATCTCTTTCTTGAAGATTTCCAAAAGACAGAATCAATAGAAGAGCTGAACTCAAAGATTTGTAATTGCCAAAATTGTGCACTTGGAAAAACTAGAACAAAATTTGTCTTCGGTGTCGGTAATCCTAATGCAAATGCAATGTTGATAGGCGAAGCACCCGGCCGTGATGAGGATTTACAAGGTGAACCATTTGTTGGTCGCGCGGGAAAATTATTGAATGATATATTGAAAGCTGTAAACTTTAAGAGAGAAGATGTTTACATCGCCAATATATTAAAATGCCGTCCGCCGAATAACCGGGATCCTCTTCCGCTGGAAATGGAAACTTGTATTCCATATCTTCATAAGCAAATAGAATTGATACAACCGAAAATTATTTTATGTCTTGGCAGAGTTGCAGCAAACGGATTGCTTGATAAAAAACTTTCATTGGGACAGTTACGTGAAAGTAATTATGAATTTAATGGAATAAAAGTAATGGCAACATATCATCCCGCGGCGCTTTTAAGAAATCCTAATTGGAAACGCGGCTGTTGGGAAGACGTACAAAAATTTAGAAAACTGTATGATGAATTAACGGCAAAATAAAATGGCAAAGCGAACAACTAACCGAAAAAGCAGTAAACGAAGTATTGATATTGAAAAATTAATAGCGTCGGCTAATCAACCACCATCTGCAACCGAAGTTGAGATGGCGGTACTTGGTGCAATGTTAATTGATGAAGATGCAGTTCCTAAAGCAATCGAAATTCTAAAACCGGAATCTTTTTTCGATAAAAGAAATAGGATTGTATTTGAGTCAATGGCTTCTTTGTATGAAGCTAACGAACCGATAGACACTGTTTCTGTTTATGAAGAATTGAAAAAATCCAGTAAGACAGATGAAGCAGGCGGCGCAGCGTATATCAGCAAATTATCTCAAGATATTTCTTCTGCTGCCAATATAGATTATCACGCGCGTGTTGTTATGGAAAAATGGATTCTCCGCCAATTGATTTCTTCATCCATGGAAATTGCCAGTTCTGCTTATGCAGGTAATGAAGATGTTTTCGATCTGCTTGATGCTGCTGAAACAAAGATCTTTCAAATTTCCGAAAAGGGAATTAAAGAATCCTTCAAGTCAATGGATAAAGCAGTTAAAGAAGCGCTTGAATTGATCGAAGCAATTCACTCAAAAAATATTTCTACATTTTCGGTTCCTTCGGGATTTTTTGAATTAGATGATCTGCTCGGTGGATTTCAAAAATCCGATTTAATTATAGTTGCCTCCCGTCCTTCTATGGGCAAAACTGCATTCGCAATGTCTGCCGCACGCAATGCCGCAATAGATCATAACGTACCTGTAGGTGTATTCAGTTTAGAAATGGCCACTATTCAATTAGCTACAAGATTAATTTCTGCCGAGGCTCGTATCAATGCACATAACGTACGAACAGGAAAGTTTAAGGCAGAAGAGGGAGCGAAGATCAGCCGTACCGTTCACAAACTTAGTAAAGCACCGATTTATATTGATGATACTCCTGCTATTTCAATACTTGAACTCCGAGCAAAAGCGAGAAGACTTAAGAATGAGAAAAAAATAGGATTGATAATTATTGATTACTTACAGCTTCTTAGCTCTACTGTTCATATGGAAAGCCGTGAGCGGGAAATTTCAACAATATCTCGTTCGTTAAAATCTCTTGCTAAGGAATTGAATATTCCTGTTGTTGCACTTTCTCAGTTAAACCGTCAGTTGGAAGCACGCTCGGATAAAAAACCAATGCTTTCGGATTTACGCGAGTCCGGTTCGATCGAACAGGATGCAGATGTTGTATTGTTCTTATACCGTCCTGAGGTTTATGGCATAACTCAATACTCTTACGGTGAAATGAACGGCGAATCAACCGAAGGTATTGCCGAAGTAATTGTTGGTAAACAAAGAAACGGTCCTATTGGTGAAGTTAAATTACGTTTCATAAAAGATTATGCAAAATTTGAAAATCTTGATCGGTTTAGACAACAGCAACTACCAGCCGGCGCAGAACAAGCGGCTATTGCTCAAGGTGCAGAGGACTTTCCGATATGACAAAGTTGTTGTCATTTCTATTTCTTCTTATCATTGCGTTTGATTTGAATGCACAAACTATTTACACGCAAGCTGATGTTGATGTTTGCAATTCTAAATTTCAATTCTCTTCTGAAAAAAACCTTTCTTCATTACCTATCAATGAAATAATAATCGAGATCGGAAAAAGTTTTCTTGGAACAGATTACGTTGCCAACACTCTTGAGAAAGGTGATAAGGAAAATCTTGTTATTAATCTTACAGGATTAGACTGCTACACTTTTCTTGAAACTTCGCTAGTGTTCGCGCGGTGCATCAAAAAAGGGAAAACAACGTTTGAAGATTATCAGAAAGAATTAACCAAAATCCGATACCGGGATGGAAAGTTGAAGGAATATCCTTCACGGCTGCATTACTTTTCTGATTGGATCTACGATATGGACGAACGTGATATAGGGAAAGACATCACAAAAGAAATTGGTGGTAAACGGTACGTTAAGAAAATTAATTTTATGAGCACTCATGTTGATTCTTATAAACAGTTGAAAGAAAATCAAAAGTTTGTAAAAGAGATTTCAAATATTGAACGGCAGATCAGCACCCGGAAATATTTTTTCATTCCGCAAGAAGATATTGCTTCCGTTGAGGGAAAAATTAAGAGTGGGGATATTATTGGAATTACAACTAACGTTGAAGGACTCGACATTGCGCATACGGGAATTGCAATCCGTATGGATGACGGACGAATACATTTAATGCACGCACCGAATGTAGGGTATAAAGTTCAAATCACAGAAAAGCCGCTTTCAGATTATATCAAAGGAAATAAGAAACAAACGGGTGTGATGGTTTTAAGACCGAATTAAAATTTATATAATTCTCAATTCTCCATTCTCAATTATTTTTTATCAAGCTTAATAGCACCTTAATATTTTCCAAATCCTCTTTCTGATCTTTTTCTTTCGGTGTTTCTAAAACCTTCGGCACCTTCTCTAACTTTTTATCGTTCATGATATTTGTAAATCCTTCCTTGCCGATAAATCCTTTCCCAATATGTTCATGACGATCAACTCTGCTTCCCAAATCTTTTTTGCTGTCATTCATATGTATGCACTGCAAACGGTCTAATCCGATTATATCATCAAACTCTTTGATTACTTTTTTATATTCTTTCGGATCGCGGATATTATAACCGGCTGCAAAAATATGGCAAGTATCAATGCAGACAGTCATTCTGTCTTTCTCATCAACCATATCAATTATTTTTCTCAGCTGTTCAAATTTATATCCGAGAGCAGTTCCTTGTCCTGCAGTAGCTTCGAGCATACTTTTGGTTTTGTACCCTTTGATTTTTTCATGCGCATAGTTAAGAGATTCCGCAATAATTTTTATTCCTTCTTCTTCTCCTTGTCCCGTATGAGCACCGGGATGAAAATTTAATTGAGGAATTCCAAGCTGCTCACATCGTTCCAATTCTTTGATGAATGATGTACGAGATTTTTGCAAACTTTCCGGATCTTTTGCGCAAAGATTGATCAAATAGGAATCATGCGAGACAACAAATTTTATGATTGATTGACTTAATTTATTTTTGAAATCAGTTATTTCCTTTTCGTTTAGATCTCTGGCAAAATATTGATTATTATTTTTTGTGAAGATTTGAATTGCGGTAAAGCCAAGATTCTCCGCGGTCTCAATTGCAGAAGCCGGTCCACCCGAGACAAATGTATGTGCACCAAGTAAGTGTTTCATTATTTTCCCTTTCGTACTTCTTTATTTTATTTCTGGTTGAAACATAATATTATTGCTACAAATAATTTATGGAATGTGAATCAAAAATGAAAATATTCATAACCGGCGGAAGCGGATTGTTAGGACAGTATCTGAATCTTGAATTGAGTAAGAAGCATTATATTCTTACTCAGTATCAGACCAACATTGGCAACTGTAAAGATTTTAATTCTGTTCAATTATCAATTACTGATCAGATAAAGCTCACCGAAATATTTAGTTCTTTTAAGCCGGATATTGTTGTTCATACTGCAGCAGTCTCTAATCCGGAAAAAGCTGATAAACTTTCTGCCGATGTTGTTTATGATATTAATGTGAATACAACTAAAAAACTTGCTGAACTTTGTGCAAAGAACAATTCAGAGCTAATTTATCTTTCAACTGATTTGGTTTATGCCGGTTACCGCGGCTCAATGTTGAAAGAAAAGGCAAAATTAATTCCGTTATCACTTTATGCAGAAACGAAACTAATGGGAGAGATAAAAATTCAAGAGACGTTTAATAATTATCTCATACTTCGCGAGGCATTGTTAATTGGGTTTGGATTAAATCACACAAAAAATAATTTTCATTTAATGTATGATAATTTAAGAAACGGTAAAGAGGTAATATTATTTACCGATCAATACCGCACACCGCTTTCTTTAATTGACTCGGCAAGAATGATAGGGAAGTTAATTGAAAAGAATATTCCAGGTGAAATTCTAAATTTTGGAGGAAGCGAAAGATTATCCAGGTATGAACTCGGAGTTCTTCTTTGTGAAATAGCCGGTTTTAATAAAAATCTTATTATCAAAAAAACTATGGATGAAACTGGTTTAACTTATAAAGTTGCCGATGTATCATTGAACATAGAGAAGTTGAATTCTTACGGAGTATATCCAAAAAAGACAAAAGACTCGATCCAAGAAATTTTATCTAAGCGCTTCTAATTTTTTCTTAAGCAATTCATTAACAATTTGCGGATTTGCTTTTCCCTTTGTTTCCTTCATAATCTGTCCGACAAAAAATCCAATTACTTTTTCTTTACCGTTGAGGAATTCTTTTACTTGAGATTCATTTGATGATAGAATCCGATTGATTGCACTTTCTATTTCTTTCGTGTCGGTTATCTGAACAAGGTTTTTTTCTTTTATGATTTCTAGTGGATCCTTTTTGGTTTTTAATATTTCGGGAAAAATCTCTTTAGCAATTTTTCCGTTGATAACATTTTCATTTATCAATTTTATCAAATTACCAAGTTTCTCCGGAGTAACTGGGAACTCTTTAATTGAAATATTCTCTTCTTTAATAACTTTCAAAACCTCAGTCATTACCCAGTTGCTGGCTGATTTATAATCATTAGTAACTTTCAGAATTTTTTCATAATAATCGGCGAGCTCGCGTGATGAAGTTAAAACTTCAGAATCATATTTTGGAAGCGAATATTGTTCAACAAAACGGTTTCTTCTTTTCTCGGGCAACTCTGGCATCAACTTAGCAATCTCATTTTTCCAGTTTTGATCAACAACTATGGGCATTAAATCGGGATCGGGAAAGTAGCGGTAATCGTGTGCTTCTTCTTTACTTCGCATCGGTTTTATTTCATTTAAGTCGGCATTCCATAAAAGAGTCTGTTGAATAATTTTTCCACCATCTTCCAAAATATCTATCTGTCTTTCAATTTCAAATTCAATTGCTTTCTCAACATTGCGGAACGAATTCATATTCTTTACTTCAGTCTTAGTTCCAAATTGTTTTTCACCTTTCAAACGGACCGAAACATTTGCATCGCAGCGCAAAGAACCTTCTTCCATATTGCCGTCGCAAATTCCAAGATACATTACAATCTGTTTTAGTTTTGTTAAATAGAGAGATGCTTCTTCGGCAGTGCGCATATCCGGTTCGCTTACAATTTCCATTAATGGAGTGCCGCACCTGTTCACATCAATTAGTGTGGAATCGCCTTGATCGTGAATTGATTTCCCGGCGTCCTCTTCCATGTGGATTCTTGTTATACCAATATTTTTCTTCGAACCGTTCTTCGACTCAACAGAAATATTCCCGTGTTCGCAAATCGGTTTTTCATATTGAGAAATTTGGTATCCTTTCGGAAGATCGGGATAGAAATAATTCTTGCGGGCAAAGATAGATCGCTCATTTATCACGCAATCTGTGGCAAGTCCCATTAGTACGGTAAACTCGACAACTTTTTTGTTCATTACCGGAAGTACACCAGGATGACCGAGACAAACTGGACAGACATTTGTATTTGGCGGAACACCAAATTTGGTGGAACATCCGCAAAAAATTTTTGTGTCTGTCAAAAGTTGAGCATGCACTTCAAGACCGATTACTGCTTCGTATTTTGTATTCATAATAGTTGAGATCGAATTTACAGTGGCGAATATAATTATTTTCAAACTATAGGTTAGTATTTTACTTTCAAAAAATTATTCTTCATATTGAAATAGAATAATTGAATCACTTCTTGAGGGTGTTATGATTCTTGATGTTTTGATTTTTGCGGCTCATCCCGATGATGCAGAACTTTCAATGGGAGGCACGATTGCAAAATTAACGTCCACCGGTTTGAAAGTCGGAATAATAGATTTAAGCAAAGGGGAATTAGGAACACGCGGTTCAGCCGAAATAAGAAAAAAAGAAGCAGAGAATGCTGGTGAAATTCTAAAGATATCAGTGAGAGAAAATCTAGAATTGAAAGATGGAAGTCTAAAATTCAACGATGAATACTTAAAAAAAATTATCTCGCGCATCCGGAAATATCAACCTAAAATTATTTTTGCCCCGTATTTTAACGACAGACACCCAGACCATATTGGAACTTCTCAATTAGTAAAGGAAGCAATGTTCTTTTCCGGACTTGCTAAAATAAATACCGAAGACAATGAAAGAATTCAAATGCCGTTCCGTCCGCAAAAACTTTTTTATTTTATGCAGACATACGAGTTCAAGCCAACATTTATTGTAGATATTAGTAATTACTTCGAAACAAAAATGAAAGCAGTAAAAGCATACGACACACAATTTCACAATTCGGAAAGTAAAGAACCGGAAACATTTATAAGTCAACCGATCTTTCTAAAATATCTTGAAGCTCGTGCAGTCAGTTATGGTTTTAAGATAGGTAAAGAATATGGCGAAGCTTTTTACTGCGAAGAAGAAATTGAACTTGATTTGGCTGAATTATTGAAATCCAGCGAAAGAAAATAAGATTCAATTCTTTTTATTGAATCTTATTCCCTCGGTTATCATCATATTAGAAATAATTTGGTGAAAATATGTCATATCACAATTCAAAAAGTGTTCAGTATTCATTTGATGAAGCAATTGCAAAAGTAACTGAGGAATTAAAGAAGGAAGGATTTGGTATTCTTACAGAGATTGACGTTAAAGAAACTCTGAAGAAAAAATTAGATGTGGATTTTAGAAAATATAAAATCCTTGGCGCTTGTAATCCGCAATTTGCTTATAAAGCATTACAAACAGAAGAAACACTTGGCGTATTATTGCCTTGCAATGTTGTTGTTCAAGAAAAGGAAAACGGTAATATTCTCGTTAGTTTTATTAATCCGATGGAATCAATGCAAGTGGTAAAAAATCCTGCTCTTGAGGTAATTGCTGCTGAGGTTTCGTCTAAATTACAGAAAGTGTTGGAGAGTTTATAAGTACCTGAGTTCCTTAGTGCCTAAGAAGAAACTTAGGCACCAAAGAAAATTATTTATTTTTACTTCCCTTTAGGACCAAACATTTTATTAATAGCAATCTGACTTGGACAAATTCCTGTTACAGCTGCAAATACCATCCCAATAACCGGCAGATATAAGAACCAATGAGCATTAGAAAAACCGGTAAGATAAATACCGACAAAAATAATTACTGCAAAAACTAAGAACCAAACACGCATAGCAGTTGGTGCTTTCATGTACTTACTCCTTTAGTTTGTGAATGCTTATGGAACTTAACTTATGGAAAATTTCAAAGCAACAAAAATCGTTGTTAGTTCCTAAGTGCCTAAGTGTTATAAGAATAGGTATTTACTTTAACTTTCTGATTAGAGAAGCAAGCATTGCTTCAATTTCCCGGGTTGCATCAAAAATTATTTGATAATTTAATTCAGAAAGGAATTGAAGGTTTTTAGATATTTCTAATTGCGTCTGAACTTCAAAAAGTGATCCGATCGAAATTCGCAGAAATCTTTTAAAATCATTTTTCGAATTTCTACCAAATCCTTCTGCAATATTACTTGGAATTGAAACGGCAGCTCTTCGAATTTGATTGGTCAATCCATAAATCTCTTCTTTAGGAAAATTTTTTGTATTGTTATAAATAATTGAAACTAAATTGATTGCTTTCTGCCAGACAATTAATTCTTTGTAGGTTTTCATTTTCACCCCATTCTATTTATTTACTCAGGCACTTAGGCACTCAGTTACTCAGTCATTATCTCGTAAGTTTCTTATACTTGACTCTATGCGGAACATCAGCATCCTTGCCCAATCGTTGTCTTCTATTCTCTTGATAATCCGAAAAGTTTCCTTCGAACCAAACAACTTTACTATCGCCTTCGAATGATAAAATGTGAGTACAGATTCTATCTAAGAACCATCTATCGTGACTGATCACCACAGCACACCCGGCAAAGTTTAGCAAACCTTCTTCAAGAGCACGCATTGTGTTTACATCGAGATCATTTGTTGGTTCATCAAGCAAGAGAACATTTGCAGTTTGTTTTAATGCAATTGCAAGATGGACTCTGTTTCTTTCACCGCCGGAAAGCATTCCAACTTTTTTCTGCTGATCGGCTCCGGTAAAATTAAATTGCCCTACATAAGCGCGTGAGTTTTGCTCTCTGCTTCCAAGCTGAATTATATCATCTCCGCCGCTTATCATTTGCCAAACCGATTTCTCCGGATCGAGTATATCTCTGCTTTGATCTACGTATGCAAGTTTAACAGTATCACCGATCTTGAACGAACCGCTATCCGGTTTTTCCTGCCTGACGATCATTCTAAACAAAGTTGTTTTGCCTGCACCGTTCGGACCGATAATACCGACAATTCCGCCTGGAGGAAGTTTGAAATTTAAATTCTCGAACAACACTCTATCGCCGTAACCTTTTGAAACATTTTCCGCTTCGATCACAACATTACCGAGGCGCGGTCCGGGCGGAATATAAATTTCCAAATCTTTCTGCCGCTTCTCACTTTCTTCTTTCAACATCTCTTCGTAGGATGAAATTCTCGCTTTGGATTTTGCCTGCCGTGCACGCGGCGACATTTTAATCCATTCAAATTCCCGCGCTAAAGTTTTCTGACGTTCTGTTTCTTTCTTCTCTTCTTGAAACAAACGCTGCTGTTTCTGCTCAAGCCATGATGAATAATTTCCTTTCCACGGAATACCTTCGCCTTTATCAAGTTCAAGAATCCATCCGGCAACGTTATCTAAAAAATATCTGTCGTGTGTTACTGCAATCACTGTTCCTGCATAACGGTTTAGTTCTGCTTCAAGCCACAAAACAGTTTCAGCATCAAGATGATTTGTCGGTTCATCAAGAAGAAGAATATCCGGCTTCCTTAAAAGTAAACGGCACAATGCAACTCTTCTCCGTTCGCCGCCGGATAAAACTTTTACAATTGTATCGGGCGGGGGACAGTTGAGCACATCCATTGCAAGATCAAGTTTAGAATCGAGATCCCAGGCTTCAAGGTGATCGAGTTTTTCTTGAACTTTACCTTGACGTTCGAGAAGATCATTCATCTCGCCATCGCTCATAGGCTCTGCAAACTTTGCATTGATCTCATCATACTCGCGCAGAACATCAACAATTTCTTGAACGCCTTCTTGAACAATTTCTTTTACGGTTTTTGTGTCATCAAGTTTTGGCTCTTGTTCGAGCAGACCGATTGTGAATCCGGGTGATAGGGCAATCTCTCCGTTGAAATCTTTATCAACTCCGCCGAGGATTTTTAGAAGAGTACTTTTACCGGAACCGTTAAGTCCCAGCACACCGATTTTTGCACCGTAGAAATATGAAAGGTAGATATTTTTTATGATCGCTTTCGTATCGTAATACTTGCTTACACCGATCATTGAATAAATAATTTTATTTGGTTCGTTAACTGCCATGATATTAAAACATTGTTTGTTGTAGGAGGTGCAAACTTACCACAAATCTGAAACTATGTAAATAGGTTTGAAGTAAAAACGCTCAGCCGAGCGTCTCAAAAACCAATTATTTTAGTAGAAGTAGCTTACTGGTTTTTGAAAATAGCTTGTTAGAAAAATCATCCATTACAGTTAACCGTGCGAAATATATCCCGCTGCTTATATTAGATGCATCCCAGGAAACAGTATGATATCCTTTCTCGTAATATCCTTGTGCAACTTGAGCAATTTGCTGTCCTAAAAGATTGTAAATAATAATAGAAGCTTTAGCATGATTTGGTAAACCAAATCGGAGTGTTGTAGTTGAGTTAAAAGGATTTGGATATGGAAGATCCAAAATGAAAGATGTAGGAATAGAGATTGAATTATTTTCTTCAGAAATATCAACAAATAAATCAGTAGCAATATTATGAATAAAAGCAGCGGTAGAACGTGCTATGTTGGAAATATATTCAGGATTTATTGTTGACCACAAATCACTTGTTTTGTGATAATTTGGTTGTATTAAGGACATATAGCCTACGCCCTCCATCAACCCTAATATTGGAATCTTTTTATTATAAAATCCTCCAGCATTGGCAGGTGTGGCATTTTTCCAGCCAACCGGAGTAAGTGGAATATTCGTAGCAGAAATAATATTTACATATTGCGTGAACAAATTGTCTGCAACTGTTCCACCATAGTAAGACATAGTTACCGATCTTGGATAGTGATAATCATAACCAACCATATCAAAGTCTATTACAAGACGACAAGTATATGGTTTACTGAGTAATGTTGTTCCTAGATTATTGGCTCCACCTGCACCAGCCTCTTCGTCAGGTACACTAGCAAATTTCAAAGTGATAGGGAGTGGATGTTTTTTAAACACACGTGCTAATTCTAACAATACAGCTATTCCACTGCCATCGTCATCTGCACCAGGTGCGAGAAGCCATCTATTTGCCGGTGTGTAAAGAGTACAATCAGAATGAGCAGTAAGTAGAATATAATGTTCGGGTCGTTGAGTACCATTAATAGTAGCAATAACATTGTAATGGAAAGGTATTGTATTGTCTAACCATTGTATTCCGCTGTCCGATGTTTGTTTTTTAGAAATTTCTTTTCCAATTAATAAACCATTTCTAGAGTCGTAAAATAGAAAATCGTTTATTGTGCTTGGTGCATAAACCGAGGATAAAAAGTTCCAAGTATTTCCACCATCAGTTGAGTGAAAGAATGTGTTCCCCGATGCAAGTATCCATCCGTTTGAATTATCACAAAAGAAAATTTTATTGGCTGATGATCCAATCTCAAATACACTGTTATTCCATGTAACACCTCCAGAATTAGTATAATAAACTTCTCCATTTGAAGATGCGCACCATGCATGTAAAGAATCAGTAGAAAACACAGTCCTTAGTTGTGAGATGAAAGTACTTTGAACGACCGACCATGTAATACCGGCATTCATACTTTCGTACATTCTTCCTTGTGACGGTATAGATTTGTCATAACCGATAAGTAATACATGAGTGTTACTGAGGAAAGATCCTTGTGAAATAGTTGTATTAGTGTCTACAATAATTTTGGTCCAGCTTGTACCAAGATCGGCACTACGCCAGATAGAACCCTTTTCTGCAACTGCAATTGAAGTGCCTGAAGATGAAGAGAAGAAATGTAATATTGATCCAATACCAGTTGATTTTTTTGTCCATGATTCTCCTGCATCAGTTGTCAAAGCTAAATTTCCAGTTTTACCAACCGCAATAATGGTGTTTTGATTTTGAGGACTAATCCAATCGAGTCTGTCAGTCTGTGGTGTTGCAGAGTTTAAACGGGATTCCCATTCTGAATTTGAATTCTTCATACTAAAAATTTCACCCCAATCCGAACAAAGCCACAACGGAAAATTTGTTACCGGGGTTGTGTTAATACCTGTAAAGTTTAATTGAACATTATTGTATGTGCCTTGGTAATATAAATGTTCAACACTCAATCCTTTTTGTTGCATCCGCTCAGAAATATATTCAGAAGCTACACGGTTACCAGTAGTTAGTATAGCTCTAGTTTGTATACTTTTAACTTTTCCATTGAGGGTTATTGGTAAAGCACCTGTCAATTCTTTGAGAGTGAATATTAAAGAATCTGTAGAAATTGCCGCAATGAGTGAATCGCTTTGTGCAAGTAAATATGATGAAGGAAGGAAAAAGGAAATAAGAAAAATAATTTTCATTAAATTTTTCATTGCATTCCTCTTTTTATGAACGACTTAGTACTAACATAAAACAATAAAACTGTATAATCGTAGAGACGTTGCGTGCATTGTCTCTATATTAATTATTTTATTTAAATAAATTCACCACTCCCGCAATTATCCAAATCAGTCCAATAATTATTAGAATTTGCTCATTAAATTTCCATTTTACAGGAGGGATTTTATCTCTACCGAAACTGCGGTAATAATTAGCTAACTGCTGATGAAAAACTATGATGAGACAACCGAACAGAATAGGAATGAGCTTAGTCATTTGCACCTCTGTTATATGACAACAAATTACAACAAATTTAAATCTATATAAACAGTACAAGAGTAAAGACGCCCCATGGGGCGTCTCTACAGCTTTATTACCTAGTATAAATTAAAGCACTGCTGTCAAATTCTGCTGTGTCTCCGGTCTTCAAAGGAAAGAATTCAACTTTCATTCTTATATCATCTAAAAGTTGAACTGCCAACAATCCCATATAGCCATATTCCAAATAATTTACATGGTAAATTACTTTACCGTTGCTAACGGAAACCTGCGAAGGATCAGGATCGCTGATGGATGGTTTGTATTTGCCTGTGATTCCAATATATCCTCCGAATGAAAGAATCATTTGAGAAGGTTCGTACAAATCTGGTGCAAAGGCAATTTCTTTAGGCCATGCTAATGGTCCCATACTATCTTCGATTCTTACACTTTCATGAAACCAATTTCCAATTAACCGTCCACGAACATCATAATCAATTTTACCGTCCTTGTCGGGCGCATTTCTTTTTACCATTGAATAGAGTTTACTTTTTAAAGGTTCTTGAAAATATTTATAAGGTGAATCGCAATGTATTGATCCAGGGTAACGTGCCGGATTCACAAATCCCGTCAGCGTTATATTTTGGTTTATTACACCAAGATCAACACTTCCGCTACGAGCCGTAGTTCCAATTTTTTCTCCGGCAGTAACAATTGAACCGAGTACGAACGCAGAATCAAGAATGATATGATCTAGCCAGTAAGAAAAAGTAGAATTCACCTTTATCATTATTTTGGAATCATCATTCCGTCCGTTATCCATTAAGTACCAATCAATTTTTCCTGAAGCAGGTGCATAAATAGGTAAAACGTAATTTGTTCTTGGCTGCCAAGTTGGTGTTAACATGTTGAAATTAAAATATACATGGTCAGTGGGGAATGTATGTCCAACAGGGTTAATCCAGCCAAGCGGATCAAGCCATTGAATCTTGTCAACATCCATCGGTGAATAGAGAAATGCGCTTTCAAAGGAAACTTCAGGTCCATTAGAGTTGTCAGTTATTTCTGTTTTATCCTTGCATGAAATAATAGAGATAAGAATTGTAATGAGGAACAAAATGTTTTTTATAAACAAGAATAGTTTATTCATTCTCTGCCATCGAATTAATTTTTAGAATACGAAAGAAAAAGATCCATTAAAATAATTATCTCATCCCGTTATCGTAATAAGCTTTCACTTCCAGTATTTGACCGTCCTTTAATTGATACGGACCAGTTTCAGATGACATATAAGATTCTTTTACGCGAAGATAATAATTTCCGGGAGGAGCCATTATCCGAAATATCCCGCGGTTATCAGTCTTAACTTCCAGACTTATTCCTTGTGTTATGTCTTGAGCAATCACAGTGCAAACCGCTTCATATGGCGGTGGTATCCAATCAATCGGTATTGGTCCGGGATGACTGAGGTTATAAACTTGTCCTTGAAGTACATTAGGATATTGTAAGGGAGGAGTGGGAAGGGGAGATGAATCGGAACAATATGTTAATAGACAAAAGGAAAAAAGAATTACAGTTTTTACTATTAATGAGATGTTTTGTTTTAAGGAACTCATTTTTTATTCTGATTTTTTGTCAAGATACTTAGTGAAACGATTCCAACCTTTTTTAGATTTTGATTCAACAGCCCAATGAAATCCCTTTTGTTCATCATGCCAGTATATCATTCTTGCTCGACCGACTGGAATTTGCGCTTCAAAAAATTGAGATGAATGCTAATTCGAATTACAAACTTTTATTTGCCTTTGCATTCTCCAAAAGAACTTTGTATGAATAACCGTAACCGAAATCTTTATTCAATACTAAACTCCCTTCGAATGTTATAATATCGCCTAAGTTTACAATATCATTAGTTGTAACTGTCAAATCGAAATCCGCTCCTGCACTTGTTCCATCCTGAATATGAACCCAATTTGTTTTCATAATTCCATTATTAACTTTTACAACTTTACCTTTGATCTTCACTATTTTACCGGCATAAGAATTTGGATTGGAAAAAAGTTGTGCGATTGTAATTCCTCCAGCTGCGGGTGTAACAGAAATATTTTCTTTTTCGATTGTTGGTTTTTGAGGAGATGCTTTAATATTATTCCCGGTATTTACAGGAGGAATCTTACTTACACTTTCTACGAATAAGATAGAATCAAATTTTCTTTTCAGTTCTTTACTTTCAAAATTATTCATTTCCATTGAACCTTCGTAGTAAATGGTCTCACCTTTCTTAACATCCATTGTAGTTGCAGCCATCCAATAATCTTTATCGCCTTCTTTAGCTCTGATATATGTATACCCGCTTACTTGAATTGCCTCTTCTACAACAACTTGATGGATATTTGAATTTTTGGTAACAGCAGTTTGTTTAGGTTCTTCTTCTTTTTTACATGCAGTAACAATAAAAATAATTGAGAAAAGTATTACTAATAATTTCGATCGCATTCTATTTTTCCTTTAATTGAAATTTTTATCGCACAAATATAATAAAATTTTTTCTGTAGAGACGAAGCATGCTTCATCTTTACAATGTATATTTGTTTCAACAATTGAGAAGACTGTGGCAAAGGTAGTTTTAAATAAGCATGAAGAACGAAGAATAAAACAAGGGCATCTCTGGATCTTTAGCAATGAAATAGCAAAAGCTGAAGGAGATATTTCCAATGGTGAGCTTGTCCGGGTATATGATTCGAAGAATAATTTTATAGGGAACGGATTTTATAACGGCAATTCTCTAATAGCTGTCCGCATTATCTCTAATGAAGAATCAGTTGATCTTGAAAATCTTTTCAGTAATAGATTACACTCAGCTTATGAATTCAGAAAAAAAGTTTATTCTCAGCGTGAATCATTCCGAATGGTTTTTAGCGAAAGCGATTTTTTGCCGGGGCTTATCATTGATAAATACAACGATACATTTGTTCTACAGGTTTATTCAGCAGGAATGGAAAAGAGCATCGAACTAATAACAAAAATATTACGTAAAGATTTTTCTGCTAAAAATATTTTTACAAAAGGGGAGGAGTACTTCCGAAAACTGGAAGGCTTGCCGGACGAGAATAAAATTTATCTTGGTGAAATGAACGAAGAGATTATTTCCGATGGAACAGTGAAATACAAAATCAATTTTACAACAGGGCACAAAACCGGTTTCTATTTTGATCAGTGTGATAACCGTGATTTTTTTGGAAAGTTCTGTGAGGATAAATTCGTACTTGATTGTTTCTGCAATGCAGGCGGATTTGGTTTACATGCAGCTCACGGTAATGCAAAAGAAATTGTATTTGTAGATTCGTCTTCCGAGGAAATTAAAAATGCGCAAGAAAATTTTTCTCTAAACAGATTCAAATGTAAATCCGAGTTTATTCAATCGGATGTCTTTGACTATCTGGAAAAATGTAAAAGTGAAAACAGAACATTTGATGTTATCAATTTAGATCCGCCAGCATTTGCAAAGAACAAAAAAACATTAGCAACAGCTATCAAGGGCTATGAAAAACTGAATCGTCTTGCTATAGATCTCTTGAAAGATGGCGGAATGCTTTTTACTTCTTCATGTTCTCATCATCTTAAAGAAGAAATGTTTATGGATGCAATCAATACGGCGGCTCTTAAAGCAGGAAAGAAAATACAACTCTTTTATTTTAATAATGCTTCTCTAGATCATCCATCTTTGCCTGCAATGGAAGAGACGGTTTATTTGAAGTTTGCTACGGTTAGGGTTCTCACAAAATAAAAATGCTGAAGAAAAATCCCTCAGCATTTTTAAGTTTACTTGATTTATAATTTTTGTTATTACTCGCTTTTAAGCAAGCCCATAGCGCTAAGAAGTCCAAACTGCCTGTAGATATAATTTGATTCACTGGCGATACTGTTATTAGTTGCTTGAATGTAATCTCTGTATGATTGCTGTTGATCAATGTATGTTGCAGAACCAAGTGTGTAAGAATCGCGTTGAATTTCCCAAATTTCTTCAGCGGATTTTAATGCAGCCCTAGAAACCTCTAACTGCAGTTTTGCTGTTTGTAAATCCAGAACGGCATTTTTCAAATCGCTTTTAATTTGTCTTTCCAGTGCATTCAAATCTTCATTAGTATTTTTGTTTGAGACTAAAGCAGATTGAATAGCAAGTTCAGTACTCCATTTGGAAAAAATTGGAAAACTAAATGATAAACCGAAACTGTAAATTTTTCTACTAAACAAATCAGATGGCTGTGTAGCACTGGTGGAAAAATTATAGTTGCCGCTTAAACTTGGAAATAAACCGCCCCTGGCAATAGTTAACTGGTATTCGGAGCTTTCCAATTTTAATTTGGAACTCTGGTAATCATTTCTATTATCTAAAGCAGTTTGAAGAAGTACATCAATATTATCAATATTTTTAACAGACTCAGGTATGTAAGAAGAATCCATTTCAAATATATAATCCTTTAAAATATCTTTAGATAAATAATTTAGAAAAGTAATTTTTGATTTTTCATAATTACTTTTTGCTTGAAGATAAGATAGTTTAGAATTGGAAGTCTGATATTCCTGCGAATACAAATCTACATTTGCTTTCATTCTTAGATCAAACATTTCTTTTACTTTGTTAAGCAGATCTTCGTTGTACTTTACATCTTCCGTTTGGAACTTGAGTATCTTTTCGTTATTCAGAATAGTGATGAAGAGATTTACAGTTTGAAGCACAACATCTTGCCTCAGTTTTTCCAAATCGTATTTAGCTGCTTGAAGATCATTCTTCCTCTGATTAATTGTTGAAATGTTAGCGAGCCCGTCAAAAAGAGTAACGCTACCGCCTAAAGACATGCTGTAACTTCTGGAATCGGTTTCACTGGCTCCAAGAATCTGCGGATTGCCAAAATAATCAAGAACTGTGCTGCCCGAACTGCTTGTCCGCTGCCAGTTCCATCCGCTGCTTAGATTTAAGGATGGTAATAAATTTCCGTATGCGTTTTTCAGAGACGCAACGGAAGCATCCAAACTATTTGTGCTTTTAATAACTGATGTATTTTGATTAAGGGCGATAGTAATAGCACTACTTAAAGTTATTTTTTCTTGACCATTAACGCCTGTTACAAATACAAAAGTGAAACTAATTAAGAAAAATATTTTTACAAATTTCATCAGGTCATCTCAATTTTTTGTGAACTTGTATTGATCAAATTTCTGATCACTAATTTATTTTTGTTAAAAAAAATCATTCGTACCTTAAAGCATCAATAGGATTTAATGCCGATGCTTTTCTTGCAGGATAAAATCCGAAAAATATTCCTATTGCTCCTGCAAATCCGAATGCTATCATTATTATTTGCGGTTTAATATATGCTGATTGACTTGTATAATTATTTAATATATACGCAATTAAAAATGAGAGCAAGACGCCAATTACTCCTCCGGATAAACTTAATACTATTGCTTCAGTTAAAAATTGAACTAATATATCAGAAGCTCTAGCGCCTACAGATAGTCTGATACCGATTTCTCTTGTTCTTTCGGTAACGGAGACAAGCATGATATTCATAATTCCAATTCCGCCAACAACAAGAGAGACGCCTGCTACCGATGCTAAAAGAATTGTTAAGATACGCGATGTTGCAGTTGCAGTTTCAGATAGATCCGATTGATCCTGAATTGTAAAATCATCATCTTCACCCTGAGTCAGTTTATGTGATTCTCTCAGGATACTTTTTAATTCGGCCATAACGGCCGGTATCCTGTCATTAGAAATTGCACTGACTTGTATAGAACCAATGCGCATATGATCACCGGAAAGGCGGTCTCCAACAGTCCTTGAAGGAGCTAAAATAATATCATCGTTGCTTGTTCCAACTGAACTTTGTCCTTTTGATTTAAGAACGCCGATAACTCTAAACGGAACACTCCGGATTCTTATTTGTTGTCCTACCGGATCGTCATTAGGGAATAAATTCTTTACAACATCTGAACCAAGAATGCAAACTTTTGATCTTGCCATTACATCTCTTTCAGTAAAGAACTCACCACTAGCCAATGGCCATGAACGAATTTCGAGATAATCAGGAGAGACACCTTGAATTCTTGTAAACCAATTTCCAACTCCGCCAATTACTTGTCCACCTGAAAAAACTATTGGAGTAACACCTTTAATTAAGGTTGCTTCGTTTTTTATTTTATCAACGTCTTCCCAAGTAAATCTATTGAAAGTTCCTGAGCCTCTATTAACACCACCGCTGTTTGAAGCACCGGGTGTAATAATTATTAAGTTAGAACCAAGCATTGCGATTTGCTCTTCGACTTTTTGCTGTGCACCATCTCCAATAGCAACCATTACTACGACAGCAGCAACACCTATGATAATTCCCAGTGCTGTTAATAAACTTCTCATCCGCGATTTCATGATACTTCTTGTCGCGACTTTTAATATGATTTTTGCTTTCATTTTATTATTCCTTCTATTCTGCTATTTCAGCTTCAGCAATTGCCTTTTTTAATTCTTCTTCAGCGTTAAGTCGGTCTTTAATATTTGTATCTTTTATCACTCTTCCGTCACGCATTTCGATAATTCTTTTTGCAAATGCTGCAAAATCCCTTTCATGTGTAACCATTACAATAGTTATTCCTTCATCATTTAATTTTTGAAAGAGAGTAAATACTTCAACCGATGTTACGCTATCCAAGTTACCGGTGGGTTCATCTGCTAAAATCAATGATGGTTCATTTACTAAAGCTCTTGCAAGTGCTACTCTTTGCTGTTGACCACCTGATAACTGACTTGGTATATGATGCATTCTGTCTGCAAGTCCTACTTTCTTGAGAGCTTCAGTTGCTTGTTTCTGATGATCTTTAACTTTTTCCAAACGATCATACATTAACGGCAGTTCAACATTTTCAAGGGCAGTAGTACGCGGAAGTAAATTAAATCCTTGAAATACAAAACCTATTTTTTGATTTCTTATGTTGGCGTATTCATTCTGTGCAAGTTTACTTGTATTGATTCCATCGAGGAAATAATCTCCTGCTGTTGGCATATCCAGACATCCCAATAAATTCATCAGAGTAGATTTACCTGAACCAGATGCGCCCATAATGGCAACAAATTCTCCCTTGTTGATTGTAATGTTAACAGACTTCAACGCATGGACTTCTATATCGCCGACTTTATATGTCTTAGATAAGTCTACAGTTTTAATTAATATATTTTCCAATATTTTATCTCCTGCTAAAATCCTCTTCCCATACCACCACCACGATTACCGCCTTGTTGAGTTGGGTTGAAAGGATTCGTTGAAGTTGTTGTAGTCGAAGTTTGGTTTTCGATAACACCTGAAATAACTTTCATTCCTTCTTTTAAGTTTCTACTTTTAATAATTTCAGTATTTTTTCCATCCGTTAATCCGGCAAAGATCATACTCATTTGCAATTTATTATTTTCATCATAGTACCATACTCTATTTGCATTACGTCTTCTTGTACCGTTGTTATTGCCAGTCATTGCACTTTGTCCATTACTATTTCCACCTATCGCCCCGGGATTAAATTGTCCTCCTCCAAATGCCTGCATTTTCTTCTTAACACTATCAGGCAGATTTGCCAATTCTTTTTCTCTATTCTTTGTATACTCTGCAGTCATTTCGTCGGTAGGTTGAAATCGTAAAGCAACATTAGGAACTAGAAGTACCTTTTCTCTGAAGTCAACATAAAAATCTACTGTTGCAGTCATTCCAGGTAACAAAAATCTTTCTTTATTATCAGCTTGAACTACCACCACATAATTAACTACGTTGGATACAACATTTGGGTTTAATCTGATCTGAGTAACTTCACCGTCAAATTTTTTGCTTTGTTGTGCTTGAACTGTGAACTGAACCTTTTGCCCAACTTTTATTTGGCCAATATCGCTTTCATCTACGTTGGTTAAAATACGCATAGAGGAAAGATCTTCTGCTATTGTAAATATTGTGGGTGCAGATAAACTTGCTGCGACAGTCTGCCCTTGCTCAACACTTCGGTTGATTATGGTTCCAGAAATAGGAGAATAAATATAAGCGTAGTTCAAATTTAATTTTGCTCTTTCGAGTGAAGTAACTGCAGATTTTTGAGAAGCAAGTAAAACTTGAACGTTTGTCTTTGATGCAATAAAATCCACTTCGTTCATAAATTTCTTTTCGAAGAGTTGTTTATTTCTCTCATGAACAGCAACTGCCTGGTCGTATTGCGCTTTAGCTCTATCAAGACTTGACTGAGCATCCCTTAACGAAGCCGCTAAAACTACTGTATCAATAACTGCTAATAGTTGTCCCTTTCTTACCTGACTGTTAAAATCAACTAATAGTCTATCGATTTTTCCGGAGACTTGTGTTCCTACATCAACAGTTTTGATAGCCTGGATTGTTCCCGAACTACTGATAATAAGGGGTAGATCACCTCTTGTAATTTGGACATAAGAAAATTTTGTTCCCGTTGAATCTCCTCGAAAAAATAAAAAGTAAGCAACTATTAACAAACCAATTATAACTGTGGAAATTATGATTGCCTTTTTTTTCATGATTGTTCTCTAATAATAATGTATGAAATTGTTTTACTTAGTTATCTCTGTTTTGTCTTCTTTCTTCCATTTTCTTTTTTTGTTCATCTAAAATCTTTTTGTATTCAGCTTTTTGTTTTGTATTTAAAATCTTCATGATCTCACTATTTGATTCTTCACGAAGCTTGCTCATTTTGTTTCTGGTTTCTTCATTACGGAAATCTCCGCCGCTCATCAGTTTTGAAAATTGATCTTGTTGTTTGGTTAGTACAGTTTCAACTTTTTTTAATTGATCGCTGTTTAATTTTAATGATTCACCTAATTGTTTTGCTCTTTCGGCCGGACTCATTCGCATTTGTGCACTTGCCATTGTACCAACAAACACAAACAAGATGATGGTTAGCATTAATTTTGACATTTTAACTCCGTTTATTTTATTTAGATATGAAAACATTTTTTGAAATCATTGTCATCAGTTAGACTTAGTGATCTTTACTACGGTTTAATAAAATCAAGGTTTTCAACACCACGCAATTTTTGTATGAAAATCCAACGAATGTTTAATTTTGGACGATAATATCGGCATTATTCATCTTGATATAAAATTTTTTAAGGTTAGGAATTCATTTTTAAGATTTTTTAACATTTGATTTTACTTATAAAATTTGAATAATTATTCGAGTTCATATTTTCATATATTTGTTTCCGCAAAAAAAACTTTCCGGACTAATAAAAATTAACGAGAAAATAGAAACTTAAGCTTCTTCAGTTTTGTAGAAAATCATTAGAAATATAAAAACAGTGAGGATTAAAATTGGATATTACAGCACTAAATGAAAAAATAAGAAAGGAAAGCGAGTTTATTGATGTACTATTCAACGAGATGAGTAAAACTATCGTTGGACAAAAATCAATGCTTGAACGCCTTGTAGTTGGGCTTCTTTCCAACGGGCACGTTTTACTTGAAGGTGTACCCGGTTTAGCTAAAACACTTGCAATCAAGTCGCTTGCCGCATCAATGAAAGCAAAATTCCAGAGGATACAATTTACACCGGATCTTCTTCCCGCAGATTTAATCGGCACATTGATCTATAACCAGAAAGATGGAAACTTTGCAATTAAGAAGGGACCGATCTTTGCAAACTTTATTCTTGCAGATGAAATCAACCGCGCACCTGCTAAAGTTCAAAGTGCACTTCTTGAAGCTATGCAGGAAAGACAAGTAACGATTGGTGAATCAACATTTAAACTGGATGATCCTTTTTTAGTTCTTGCAACTCAGAACCCGATCGAGCAAGAAGGAACTTATCCTTTACCGGAAGCTCAAGTTGATCGTTTTATGCTGAAAGTTAAGATCACTTATCCTTCCCGTGAAGAAGAGCAGAAGATTATGAAATTAAACACTACTTCTGACAATCCAACTATAAATGCTGTAATTAATCCCGCAGATATTATTAAAGCACGTAAACTCGTTCAAGAAATTTATGTAGATGAAAAAATCGAGAAATATATTTTAGATATTGTTTTTGCAACACGCTCACCAAAAGATTTTGGTTTAGATGAATTGACTGATCTTATAAGTTACGGCGGATCGCCAAGAGCATCTATTAATCTTGCTTTAGGCGCGCGCGCTATGGCGTTTATAAAAAGAAGAGGATATGTAATTCCGGAAGATGTCCGTTCGATCTGTTCAGATGTATTGCGTCATCGAATTGCTGTTACTTACGAAGCTGAAGCTGAGGATATTACTTCCGAAACAATTATTTCAAAAATATTAAACAAAATAGAAGTACCGTGATAGCACTCAGCAGTCAGCTATCAGCATTCAGTTTTTTTAAAGTCTTTGCTGACAGCCGACCGCTGAAAGTTGAGAGCTTATGTTAACAAAAGAATTACTAAAACAAGTAAAACAAATTGAGATTCGTACCCGCGGAATTGTGAACGAAGTTTTTTCCGGCGAATACCATTCTGTATTTAAGGGAAGAGGAATGGAATTTTCCGAAGTACGCGAATATAATTTCGGCGATGATATACGAAGCATTGATTGGAACGTTACTGCACGGTTCGGCCATCCGTACATAAAAATATTTGAAGAAGAACGCGAACTTACAGTTATGCTACTTGTTGATATGAGTGGATCGTTAATGTTCGGTTCTGTTGAAAAAACAAAACAGCAAGTTGCAGCTGAGCTAAGTGCTGTTCTTGCTTTTTCTGCTTTGAAGAATAATGATAAAGTTGGATTAATATTATTTACTGATCGAATTGAAAAATTTGTTCCTCCTAGAAAAGGAAAGAGTCACTCACTTAGAATAATTAGAGAAGTTCTTTCGTTCGAGCCGGAAGGAAATCAAACAAATCTCCGCCAAGCACTTGAGTATTTTAATCATACAATAAAAAAGAAAGCGATTGTATTTTTGATCTCGGATTTCATAGACGGCGGTTATGAAAAGATTTTACGTATCGTTGGTAAAAAACATGATTTGATTGGAATAGTACTTTGTGATCAAAGAGAAAAATCTGTATTGGATGCCGGATTGATAAAATTCCGCGATGCAGAAACCGGAGAGATCCGTTTTATTGATACAGGTGATAAGATTATTCGACAATCAGTCATTGATGAAAATAAGCACTGGGCAGAATTCCGCAGACAGCTTTTTCTTTCCAGCAGATTGGATTCGATTGATATTGAAACATCCGGATCATATGTAAAACCTCTTGTTGATTTTTTTAAGCTGAGGGAAAAAAGATGGTAAGAAAATTACGGTCTGCAGTTATAATACTTTTTTTCTCTCTTACAATTCTAAGAGCACAAAATATTTCTGTTAGTGCAAATACCGATACAACCACCTACAAAGTCGGTGACTACATTAAGTATCAAATCGAAATTAAACATGACAAAGTAATTTCGGTTAATATGCCGTCGGTAAAAGACAGCATAAAAGTTCTCGAATACATTCAAACTCTTCCGTCAGAAAAAAATGAAGTTGGTAATCAAGTTATCGAAAGATACAATTTCATTTTTTCGAAATATGATTCCGCCAAAGTTACTATTCCTGCTATTACTTTAGAATATATAATGGGTAGAACCATTACGAAAAAATTGATTAGAACTGATCCTGTTACAATTACTATCCGCACATTGCCGGTTAATGCACAAGAAGATTTCCGCGATGTAAAAGATCCTTTGAGACTTCCGTTGAATTGGTTATTGATCTCAGCGATAGCTGTTTTAATACTTTTGCTAATTGTTCTTCTCTACTATCTATATCAGCGTTACAAAAAGAAGAAAGCATTAAAAGAAAATATTTTGCCGGAAATAAAAATTCCACCACATGAAATTGCTTTAACGCATTTACATGAACTTGAAGAAAAAAAACTTTGGCAGAATGGATTCGTTAAACAATTTCACAGCGAAGTAACTGAAATTGTCCGTCAATACTTTGAAGAGAGATTTAATTTTCGTGCGCTAGAAATGACATCGGCAGAAATTCTGGCTGTATTAAGTTTCATGGAAGAAGGGAAAAAAATTGTACGGACATCGGATAATTTTTTCAGTAATGCCGATCTAGTTAAGTTCGCAAAATTTGAACCGATGCCAAAAGTAAATGATGAAATGATGAATCAAGCATACGAAGTTGTTAATCAAACAATTCCGGCACCGCCGAAAAATGTAAGCGAGGATAAAAATGTTCAGTGATATAACATTTGCTTATCCTATTGTTCTATGGTTTTTACTTCTAATACCGGCAATCGTTTACTGGTACTGGAAAAAACAGAATAAAATTTCTCCCGGTTTTAATTTTTCATCGTTGCAAATATTCAGCCGTGCACCAAAAACATTAAAAGAAAAATTAGCAAACATTCCGGCATGGTTAAGAATATTATCCATTGCTTTTTTCATTATTGCAGCGGCACGTCCTCAAAGTTTTTCCAGCAGAGAAAATATTTATACTGAAGGAATTGATATTGCAATGCTTCTTGATATTTCCGGCAGTATGCTGGCAGAAGATTTCAAACCGAACCGTGTAGAAGCGGCAAAAAAAGTTATTGATGATTTCATTGCCGGAAGAACGAATGATAAAATCGGGTTGGTAATTTTCTCCGGAGAAAGTTTTACACAATGCCCTCTCACAGTTGATTATAATGTTCTTCGCAATTTGCTGAAAGAGATTCACCCCGGGATGATTGAAGACGGAACAGCAATTGGGAATGCAATTGCAAACGGTGTGAATAGGTTGAAAGACAGCAAATCGAAAAGCAAGGTGATGATTCTATTAACCGATGGAGTTAACAACCGCGGAGAAATTGATCCGCTTACCGCAGCGCAAATTGCTCAAAAGTTTGGTATAAGAATTTATGCTGTTGGTGTCGGCTCAACTACTGATGCACCTTACCCGTTTCAAACTCCGTTCGGAATTCGTTATCAAACAATTCCTGTTGAAATAGATGAAAATGTTTTGAATCAAATTGCAAGCATTACCGGCGGAAAATATTTCCGTGCAACTGATAATAGAAAGTTAGTCCAGATCTATGAAGAGATAGACCGTTTAGAAAAAACACGTGCTGAAGTTACATCTTACAGGAATGCAAAAGAATTATTCTACAGTTGGGCTTTTGTTGGTCTATTTTTATTATTGGCTGATGTTGGTTTATCAAGAACATATTTGAGAAGATTACCGTGATCCGTTTTGCAAATAGCGAATACCTTTATTTACTCTGGCTGGTTCCTATCCTTGCCGGATTATTCTGGTTCACTTTAAAAAAACAAAATAATATTCTTGAAAAATTTGCCGGAACGAAACTGAAAGAAGTTTTATTTCCATTAAGAAGTAAACTTAAATCATGGCTAAAATTTGGACTTTCACTTTTTGCAATTCTATTAATAATTGTTGCACTTGCAAATCCTCAAGTAGGAACTAAGATTGAAGAAGTAAAACAGATCGGCATTGAAGTTTATATTTTACTGGATGTTTCAAGAAGTATGGGCGCGGAAGATATAAAACCAAGCAGATTGGAAAAAGCAAAGTTTGAGATCGCAAAATTAATTCAAAAACTTCAGGGCGATAAGATTGGACTAATTATTTTTGCCGGGCAAGCATACGTCCAGTTTCCTTTAACCTCAGATTATGCTGCTGCGAATTTATTTTTGAACGCAGTAGATTTTAATTCTGTTCCACAACCTGGCACTGCAATTGGTCCAGCACTTGACCTTGCTTTGAAATCTTTCCGTTATGATGACAATACAAAAAAGACAATTGTTGTAATTACAGACGGCGAAGATCATGAAGGAAATATTGATGCGGCTCTTGATGAAGCAAAATCCAAAGATGTTAGTATCTATACTATAGGATTTGGTTCCTCTGCCGGAGTTCCTATTCCGATTTATGATGATTCAGGTGTTCAACGCGGATATAAAAAAGATAATCAAGGAAATATTGTTCTTACGAAACTTGACGAAGCAATTTTGAAAACGATCTCAGAAAAAACAAACGGAAAATATTATAGAGGCACCAACACTGAAGATGAGTTAGATGCTATTTATAATGACCTGGCAAAAATTCAGCAATCGGAGTACGGCACAAAAAGAATTACAGAATACGAAGACAGATTTTATTATTTCTTAATTCCGGCAATAATGATTTTGCTCGGTGAGTTTTTTATTTCATCTAATAAATCAAAATGGCTTGCAAAGTTTGAAAAGATTGTTGAGGTTAAACAATGATCAAAAAAACCATATATATAATTTTTATTTTTTCTACCATAACTTTTGCCCAGAGCAAAAGAAGTTTGAATAACGATGGCGTTGATTTTTATTCAAATAAAAAATTTACTGATGCAGAAGTTAAATTCAAAAAAGGTTTGGAAAAAGACCCCGAATTGTTTCAAGGGCATTTTAATCTTGGCGATGCTTATTACAAACAAGGACGTTATGATGAAGCTTTGCAATCATACAAGAATTCTTTACAGTTCACTGATGATAAAACAAACCAGGCAAAAGTTTATCATAACATCGGTAATGCATTAATGAAACAGCAGAAGTATCAGGAGAGTGTAGGAGCTTATGCAAACTCACTCAAAAAAAATCCGGATGATCTTGACACAAAATATAATCTCTCTTATGCGTTGAATATGCTGAAGCAAAATCAACAGCAGCAGAAAAATAAAAACGATAAAGATAAGGACAAGAATAAAGATCAGCAGCAAAAACAGGATCAGAAGAACAATCAAGATAAAAAAGATCAGAACAAGGATAAGCAGCAAAAACAACAACAACAGCAACCGAAGAATCAAATTTCTAAAGAAGATGCACAAAGAATTTTAGAAGCCTTGAAGAATAACGAATCTGATCTGCAGAAAAAACTTCGCAAGGTAAAAGGAAAACCTGTCGTTACAGAAAAAGATTGGTAATTGAAAAGTAAACAGTATTTTGTTTTTAGTAATTAGAATTTAGTATTGAGAAATATGATGTTAAAACGCAGACCGAAAAATATTTTATTTACAGTTATTGTTTTTCTATTGGCGATTTTTATCCAGTCGGCAAGCGCTCAGCAATTTAATGCAACTGTAGATAAAACAACGGTAGGTCAATACGATCGTTTTCAAATCTACTTTACATTTGAAGGCGGTGACGTAAATGGAATTAGTAATTTTCGTCCGCCAGCTCTAACAGGATTGAAAATTCTAAGTGGACCGAACCAATCAAGCAGTATGCAGATCATCAATGGTAAAGTTTCCGGCTCAATTACTTTTTCTTACATAGTACAACCAAACGGAATCGGGGAGTTTACAATTCAATCTGCATCAATAGATTATAGCGGAAAAACATATCATACTCAACCGTTAAAATTAAAAGTTGAAAAGGGAACACCACAGCAGCAAAAAGAAAGCACGGGCGGGTACACGCAGGAAGAACTTGCGAAAAATGTTTTTATTGTAGCCGAAGCAAATAAAACAAGAGCACTTCTTGGCGAGCAGATTACAGTGACTTATAAACTTTATACAAAACTAAATATCTCGTCACCGCAAGTAACAAAACTTCCTTCCTACGAAGGATTTTGGGCAGAAGAAGTTGGTCCGTTACAAAACATTAATTTTGAAATCGGAATGTACAAAGGTGAACGTTACCGTGTTGCTAAAATAAAACAAGTTGCACTTTTTCCTTCAAAGACTGGAACACTTTCTGTTACTCCATTTGAATTGAATGTTCCCGTTATTGTTAAAAAGAAAAAAACGGGAAACGATGTCTTTGATGAATTTTTTAATGATTCCTTTTTCGGCAGGTCTGAAACTGTAGAAGCAAAAACACGTTCCAACACGATCAAAGTTGAAGTTGATCCGTTGCCCCAGAATGCACCGGCTTCTTTTACCGGTTCAGTTGGCGATCTAAATTTTAAAGCGGAAGTAGATAAAAAAGATGTTGTTACAAATGAAAGCATTACACTAAGATTAACTGTAAACGGAAATGGTAATATCAAGCTGATCAAAGTGCCGGATCCGCAATTGCCGTCCGGATTTGAAAAATATGAACCTAAGAATGTTGAGAACATTAACCGTGGTTCAGTTATTTCTGGACAAAAAATTATTGACTATTTGATCGTAGCGCGAACCGCAGGTGAAAAAGAAATTCCTCCAATGGAATTTACTTATTTCAATCCTTCTTCAAGGAAATATGTTACTCTTAAATCTCAACCGTTCAAAATAAATGTAAGGCAGGGAGTTGCCGGCAGTGAAACAGCATCACAAGGATTTTCTCAGAGCGATGTAAAATTACTTAGTGAAGATATTCGTTTCATCAAAACATCAAATTTTAAGCTTGAACCTAAACAAGAGATTTCTCTAATCAAACCTTGGTTCTGGATCTCTTTGATCGTTCCGTTCTTTAGTTTAATCGGCGCTGTAGTATTTAAGAAGAGACAAGATAAACTTTTGGGTAATGTTCAGTTAATGCGTTATCAAAAAGCGGAAAAAGCTGCACGGAAAAGATTAAAGCAATCAAAAGAAGCGCTGGATAAAAACAACATAACTAATTTTTATGCAGAATTATCTTTGGCGTTGTTCGGATATCTTGAAGATAAACTAGGAATTCAAAAAGCAGAATTTACTCTTGAAGGTGCGGTTGAAAAACTTATTCAGAAAAATGTTCCGGAAGATTTGATCACAGAATTAAAACGCATTGCCGGAAAATGTGAATACGCACGCTTTGCACCACAAGGAGAAATATCTGCCGAAGCGATCAGTCTATACAATGAAGCTGTAAAAGTAATTGTTGAAGTTGATTCACGGTTGGAGAGAAAGAGATGATTAGAAAATTATTGATACTGCTTTTTATTTCTGTAAATCTGCTCGCGCAGTCTCCCGATGAATTAATGAAGAATGCAAATAAATTTTATCAAGAGGGACAATTTGAACAGGCAGTTCTAATTTACCAAAAAATTCTAAGTCAGGGTTTTGAAAGCGATGCCGTCTATTATAATCTTGGTAATGCATATTTCAAAAGCGGAAAATTAGGTTACGCAATTTACAGTTATGAAAAAGGTTTGAAGCTTGAACCGAATGATGAAGACCTTTCTTACAATTTAAGAATTGCACGAGCACGCACGTTTGATAAAATTACGGAACTGCCGAAGTTATTTATCATAGCGTGGTGGGAAGGATTAGTTACTTCTCTAAGTTTATCGGCATTGTCATTTATTGTGATATTATTTTTTTGGTTATTATTAATCAGCATAGCAGTTTATTACTTTTCACGTAATTCAAATTTTCAGAGGATTTCTTTTCTCAGCAGTTCAATTTCGCTTGCTGTATTAATTGTCATTGTTGTTCTTTTGTTTGCGCGAGTGAATAGAGAAGCAGCAACCAATTACGGAATATTATTACAGCAAACTTATTCTGTAAAAGTATCTCCCGATGTAAAGGGAAGCGATGCATTTGTGATTCACGAAGGAATAAAGTTTAGCATTGAAGATCATGTTAATGATTGGGTGAAAATCCGCTTGGTTGACGGAAAGATCGGCTGGATCCCAAAAAGTGTTATGGGACAAATATAAATTTTGAATAATACTCAGGCAAAAAAATACTCCAACACAAAACTTATTTTTGGAATAACAGAAGCAGTTCTTTCATTTGTGCTTCTTCTTCTCTTTGTTATCCTTAATTTCAGTTTGCAGTTGGAAATTTATATCAGAAATTTTATTTCAAGTGATTATTTAACACTCCTAATTTTTGTTTTAGCCCTAAGTCTAATTTCTCTGATTCTTTTCGCACCGTTTAATTTTTATACCGGTTATTATCTTGAACACAAATACAATCTCTCGAATCAAACTTTTTGGAAATGGATTATTGAAGGATTGAAAGGGAGTCTTGTAGGTGCTGTAATTGGAATTCCTCTCCTATTTCTTTTCTACTTTACCTTGAAAAGTTTTGGAATTAACTGGTGGCTTCCTTTTGGTGCATTGATGTTCATAGTTTCGGTTCTGCTCGCTCAAATTGTCCCGATTATAATTCTCCCGATTTTTTATAAAATCACACCGATAGAGAATGAATCATTGAGAGAAAGAATTGTAAATCTCAGTAAAGATGCGGGATTGAATGTTCAAAATGTTTACAAGTTCAACATGAGTAAAAATACTAAAAAGGCAAACGCAGCTTTTACTGGATTGGGTAAGACAAAACGAATTCTTCTTGGAGACACACTTTTAGATAATTACACTGAAGATGAAATTGAAACTGTAATTGCACACGAACTTGGACACTACAAAAGAAAGCATATCATAAAAAATATTTTTATTGGAACGGTATTCAGCTTTCTAACTTTTTTTCTGATTGCTCAACTTCACCGATTATCATTAGACTGGTTTGGATTTTCAGAAATTACACAGATAGCTTCACTCCCGCTTTTGTTTTTGTGGGGTGCAATTATTGGTTTAGTTCAAACACCTATTTCAAATTATATATCACGAAAATTTGAATATGAAGCTGATAACTATGCTGTAATTTCAACGAATAAGAAAGAAGCATTTATACAAACGCTTGAAAAACTTACAGAACAAAATCTTGGCGACCGCGAACCGCATCCTTTTGTTGAGTGGTTTTTCTACAGTCATCCTTCAATTAAGAATCGAACGAACAATTTAGGCGCATTAAATTAATCGTAACGGAACATTCTTCACTTCCACATCAGTGAAATAATTTTTATAATTACATTAGAATATTAATAAACTAAGCAGTACTGATGAGGATTAACCCCGCAAAGTTATTTATTGTCTTTTTATTTATCATAACTATTACAAGTTGTTCTTTTGATAAAAATCCGCCAACAACTCCTAATATTGTTTTAAATACTGTCCCAAATACTCCAGCACCCGGTAATGGTTCTTTGAATCAATTTTTATTTGTTACATTAAAATGGCAATGTGATAATGCTGTTGAGTATGATGTTTACATAGGAGAAACAAATCCACCGTTGATAAAATATACAACTACTACAAACAAATTTTATGATACCCCTCTTCTAAAATACAACGTACAATATTATTGGAGAGTAATTGCAAAATTAAATGACGGATCAAGCAGTGCCGGACCGGTCTGGAACTTTACAACATCACCTTCGCCGACTTCCGGAAACGGCTATGCATTATTGCTGAATAAAATTGAAACGAGCGTTCCTCATAATGTTAAAACAATATTTCAAGTTGTTGATCTTGCTGGAACAGGAGTAGACACATTAAATCTTTCCAACTTTGAAATCTTTGAAGATTTTTTGCCTTTATCAAAAACTGAAACCGAACTAAGCATTGTTAATCATCCAACTATAACAAATCAGATACGCACCGTATTAATGCTTGATAACAGCACAAGTATTCAGAGCGATATTGATAAGATCAGAACATCAGCTAAAACAATTGTTAACGGTATAAGACCAAATCAAGAGATTGCAGTTTTTGAATTTTCTGACAGAGTTTATCTCTTACAGGATTTTACAAACAATGTTGCTTCTCTTCTTAATGCTATTGATAATAACTTTACTCTGGGAGTTAAGAGTACGGATTTCTATGGAGCGGTTGAATACGGCACCTCACTTTGGAAAGATGAATTATCAATTACCAAGATACTTCAGGGTTGTATGGTAATAATAACAGATGGAAACGATACTCAAGGATCATCGTCTTTGGCAAATGCGATGCATGCTGTTAATAACAAACTTGTTTTTACAATCGGATTAGGAAGTGAAATTCAACCGGAAATTCTAAATGCTATAGGAACAGCCGGAAGTTTTAGAATCGGCCAAGAAAATGAAATAACAAAACAGTTTGCCAGCATGGAACAATTATTAATTAAATCGGCAAATAGTTTTTATGATTTATCATACAAAAGCCCAAAGCGGGGAAGTGACAATCATACTTTACAAATTAGAATTATTGATAATCAATTTACCGGCGACCGGTCTAGTATCTTAACAACATTCAGCAGTTCAAATTTTTATTAATTTTATGTAGAATATTTTTTAGGGAAACATTTTTTATGTCTGTTACAAAAAAAGAAGTTGAACACATCGCAGAATTAGCACGGCTCAAATTTAAGGAAGAAGAGTTGGAAAGTTTTACACATCAACTTAATGAGATCTTAAGTTATGTAGATAAATTGAACGAGCTGAATACTGAAAATGTTGAACCGCTTTCACATTCTATAGAAAATATAAATGTATTCCGTAATGATGAACTGAAAAAATCTATTTCTACTGAAGATGCATTAAAGAATGCGCCGGATAAAACCGACGAATTTTTCAAAGTGCCAAAAGTTATCAATCAATAATAGCATACTTAATGATTATAGGAATTATACCAGCCCGATTTGCATCATCACGACTAATGGGAAAACCGCTTGCCGATATCGGCGGCAAACCGATGATCCAGCACACTTATAACAACGCCAGAAAATCTAAGTTACTAGATAAAGTTGTTATTGCAGTTGATGATGAAAAAGTATTTCAAGTTGTAACAGAATTTGGTGCGGAAGTTTACATGACTCCTAAAAATTGCACCAGCGGATCAGACCGCATTGCAATTGTAACAGAAAAAATTCCGGAGGCTTCTATAATTGTAAACATTCAAGGTGATGAACCATTCATAAAAGGTAAAATGATTGATGAGGCAATTGAACCTCTCTTGTTTGATAGGAAAGTAAATGTTGCAACGCTTGCACGAAGGATTTCTAATGTTGAAGATATGAAATCACCCTCGGTCGTTAAAGTTGTTTTCGATTATAATAACATGGCATTATATTTTTCGCGGTCTCCAATTCCTTTTGTGAGAGAAGCAAAAACAAATCTTGCAAGAATACAAACAGCAGAAATTTATAAACATATTGGTTTGTATGTTTACCGACGTGATGCTTTATTAAAATTTACTCAACTTAAACCGACTGATCTGGAACAGATAGAAAAATTAGAGCAATTAAGATTTCTGGAACATGGATTCAAAATGAAAATTGTTGTTACCGATTATGACAGTTTATCTGTAGATACACAAAAAGATCTTGAATTAGCAAGACGATTTTATGATAAGCATTCGAAAACATCCGGAAAAACCAAATAAGAGAAGAATTGATTGATTGTCTTTTCGAGAGATCAATGTTATTTTGAGATGTGAATCATTTACAATTGGAATTTAGGCAGGAGAATCTTGATGGATAGTAAAATCAGAGTTTTAGTTGCAAAAGCCGGATTAGACGGACATGATAGAGGAGCCAAAGTTGTTGCAGCGGCATTACGCGATGCCGGAATGGAAGTGATCTATACAGGACTGCGCCAAACTCCGGAAATGATTGTTGAAGCCGCTATTCAAGAAGATGTAGATGCTATTGGAATAAGTATTCTTTCCGGCGCTCATATGACTCTCTTTCCCAAAATTTTGAATTTGATGAAAGAGAAAGAAGTAAATGATATTCTTCTTTTCGGCGGTGGAATAATTCCCGCAGAAGATTTGAAGAAATTAAAAGAATTGGGTGTTGGAGAATTATTCACACCCGGAACTTCAACTCAAGAAATAATTAAATATTTAAAAGTGTGGGCAGAAAAACACCCGCGGAATTAATTTATTAGGAAATATTAATGTCTTCAGGTTCTAAACAACGAATAATTTTTTTGGATCTAATGCGTGCGCTTGCCGTTCTTATGATGATACAAGGACATACGATTGATACTTTTCTTGGCGATCAATACAGAACATTCGATTCCAATATTTATGATATTTGGTTTACTCTCCGTGGTTTTACAGCTCCGATATTCATGTTTGTTTCGGGTGTTACATTTACGTATTTATTGCGCTCTCAGTCTCTACCTTTTTTTGAAAACCCACGCGTAAACAAGGGCGTTCACCGTTTTATTATCTTACTCGTAATCGGTTATCTTCTGCGTTTTCCAACTCCCCGTATGTTTGATTTTAGCGAAGTAAATCATGGTCAATGGCTTACATTTTTTACAGTTGATGCTTTACATCTGATCGCATTTGGAATTTTAATTATACTCTTCTTGAGTTATATCGCTGAAAAATATAAACGTAGCGACTATTTAATATTTTCGCTTGGCGCTGTTTTCTTTTTCTTCATGTTTCCGTTAACAGAAAAAATTAATTGGGCAAATTTTTTACCGATTCCGTTTGCAGCATATTTATATCAAGGAACCGGCTCTTACTTCCCTTTATTTCCCTGGGCAGGTTATGTAATTAGCGGCGCTTTACTTGGAAGTTATCTCGCAAAAAATCCACTTTCATTTTCTTCAAAAAAATTTAGTTATAAATTATTTTTCTTCGGTGTTGTTTCTTTTGCTGTATGTTATTCAATTCATTCGCTTGAAGATTTTCTTTACGGTGAAAAAACTTTTTGGACAGATAACACTGCACTCATCTTTTATCGTTTGGGATTTATTTTAATGCTGAATAGTTTAATGTCATTTATTTCATTACGGTTAAAACAAATTCCAGGTATAATAACAAAAATTGGAAAGAACACATTGTTGCTTTACGTTATACATGTTGTTGTTCTTTACGGTAGCGCATGGATTCCAGGTTTTGGAATGTTTTATTCTAAAACTTTGAACATTCCACTTTCAATTCTTGCTGCAATATTGTTAATTGTTTTTATGTTTTGGTTTGTATCTTTGTTTGAACGAATGAAGAATTATCGCAGAAGGAAAATTGTTGCGGTTGAGATTTAAGGGAGAATTGAGTGAAGCGAAAATCGGAGAACTTAAATCCAGTTATTAATGAAGAAGAGAAAAAGATAGAGCTAACACTTCGTCCAAAATCCTTCAATGAATTTACCGGCCAATCTAAAATTACAGATAATTTAAAAGTTTTTATTGGCGCTGCAAGAATACGTGGTGAGGCACTTGATCATGTTCTTCTTACCGGTCCACCCGGATTAGGCAAAACTACACTTGCTCATATTATTGCAAATGAACTTGGTGTTAAAATAAAAGTTTCATCCGGACCCGTTCTTGAAAAGCCGGGCGATCTTGCCGGCATTCTAACAAATCTTGAAGAAAAGTCTGTTTTGTTTATTGATGAAATCCACAGACTTAGTCCTGTTGTTGAAGAATATCTTTACTCAGCAATGGAAGATTATAAACTTGATATAATGATTGACAGCGGTCCCAACGCCAGGACAGTTCAGATTAAACTTCCACATTACACTTTAATTGGTGCAACAACTCGTGCCGGATTATTGACAGCTCCGTTAAGAGACCGTTTTGGAATTAAATCCCGTCTCGATTATTATGAAGGAGATTTGATCAGCAAAATAATTCACCGTTCTGCAGAAATTCTTAAAATTAAAATTGATAGTGATGCTGCAGACGAATTAGCAAAACGATCTCGGGGAACACCTAGAATTGCAAATCGTCTTTTACGCCGCACACGCGACTTTGCGGATGTTGATAACAAAAAGGTAATTGATCTTTCTTTAACCAAGAAAGCATTGAATGCGTTAGAAGTTGATGAGTACGGTTTGGATGAAATGGATAAGGAAATAATTCTAACAATTATTGAAAAATTTAGCGGCGGTCCCGTTGGTTTGAATACTGTTTCGGTTGCCGTAAATGAAGATCCCGGAACAATCGAAGAAGTTTATGAACCGTTTTTAATTCAGCAAGGATTTATTAAACGTACACCTCGCGGAAGAGAAGCGACAGATCTCGCATATATAAGGTTCAATAAAAAACGCGGAATACAAAAAGAGCAAGAAAATCTTTTTGAATAAATTAAATCGGTTTAATCATGGTAAAAGTTAACAAAATAAAAATTGGTGATAATTCTCCGCTGGTTTTAATTGCCGGACCGTGCGTAATTGAGAACGAAAAAATTACTTTGAAAACAGCAGAAGAAATAAAGAAGATCACAAGTGATTTGAATATTCCGTTTATTTTCAAATCGAGTTATAAGAAAGCAAATCGAACAAGTATCAAATCATTTTCCGGAATTCATTTTGATATAGCATTAAAAATTCTTGAAAAAGTTAAAAAAGAATTTTCCGTTCCGATCCTTACCGATGTTCACTCCGAACAAGAAATTGAATCTGTGGCTAATGTAGCAGATGTATTGCAAATCCCTGCATTCCTTTGCAGACAGACAGATTTATTGATTGCTGCAGCAAGAACCGGAAAAGTTATTAATGTGAAGAAAGGTCAATTCCTTGCACCGCAAGATATGAAGTACGTTATCGAAAAGATTGAATCAGCTAAGAATAAAAAAATTCTTCTTACGGAACGCGGCTCAACTTTTGGTTATCATAACCTTGTAGTTGATATGCGCTCATTGGTAATTATGAAAGATCTTGGTTACCCGGTAATAATGGATGCAACGCACGCAGTTCAACTTCCAAGTAATTCAAATGTTTCAGGAGGTGAATCAAAATTTATTCCTTCGTTAGCAAAAGCTGCCGTCGCTGTTGGAATTGATGGATTGTTCCTTGAAGTTCACCTCGATCCTTCCAAAGCGCTTAGCGATGCCGCAAGTCAATTCCCGATTGAACGGTTACGAAAATTATTAATACTGATTAAAAAGATTGATGAATTAGTTAAGAATGAAAAGTGAAATATTAACTAAGATGAAGGAGATCAAGATTTTCCTTTTTGATCTCGAAGGCGTTCTTCTAAATGACAATACAATTCCGGATAAATTATTTGATTTACTCTCGGCAAAAATTAAAGAGTTTAATCGGTACGGATTGAAATTTGGGATTATAACCGCCAGAGAAGAAGATGATCTGATTAATAAGCTAAAGTCAATTGAAAATTGTAACGTTATTTCTTCTTCGCTCGATAAAGTTTCATCTGCTGATAATTTTTTAACTACAAGTTCGGTTGATTACAAAAATGTTTTTTATATGGGCGATGATCTTTTAGATATTCCGTTAATAAAAAAATGCAGATTAACTTCTACTCCTATTAACGGAAGGAGAGAAGTGAAACGAATAGTTGACTTCGTTTCAAAATCAAAAGATCCGGAAAATATATTAAATGAAATTCTTAGTTTAATAAAGAAGTCAATGGAAATAGTAGCGTGTTGAATTAGGTCGCCATTTTACATGATTAAAAAGTGAGCAAAAGGAAAAATCATTTTTAGAATTATTTAAATAATAGAGGAAGTTGTGACAAGCGAACAAATAATTGCAAAAGGGAAAGAAGTAATTCGTATAGAAGGGGAAGCAATTCTCAACTTGATCGATACCATCGACAAAAATTTTGCACATGCTGTAGAACTGATTTTTAACTCTCACGGAAGAGTTGTTTTCACCGGAATGGGGAAGTCCGGAATAATTGCACGCAAAATTGTAGCGACATTAAACTCAACGGGCACAGCTGCAATTTTTATGCATCCAACGGATGCTCTTCATGGCGATCTTGGAATGGTTCGCAAGAATGATATTGTAATTTTAATTTCAAAAAGCGGGCATACGGAAGAATTACTTCAACTTATTCCAATGTTTAAACGCATTAATGTTACAATAATCGGCATGCTTGGTGAAATTGATTCAAAACTTGCTAAAGAATGTGATATCGTATTAAATGTTAGCGTTAAAGAAGAAGCATGTCCTTATGATCTTGCACCGACAACATCTACAACAGTGGCTCTGGTTTTGGGTGATGCTCTTGCTATTGCTCTATTAGAAAAGCGGGGATTTACTGTTGAAGATTTTGCTATGCTTCATCCAGGCGGAAGCTTAGGAAAACGTCTCTCCCTTAAGATCGAAGAAATTATGATAACAGGAAAAGATATTCCAGTTGTAGATGAGAAAGAATCCTTAAAAGATGCAATCTTGATGATAACTTCCAAACGACTTGGCGCTACATGTGTTGTTAACAGTGAAGGTATTTTATCAGGAATAATTACCGACGGTGATTTAAGGCGTCTGCTCGAAAAGACTTTGGACATAAAAAATTTGACTGCCAAAGATATTATGACGAAGAAACCCAAAACGATCAATAAGGATTATCTTGCATCATTTGCTCTTCAACAAATGGAAAATTTTAATATTACTTTAATAATTGTTGTAGATAAATTAAATAAACCTGAAGGGATTGTTCATCTTCACGATCTGGTAAAGTTAGGTTTACAATCAAGATGAAAAAAATCTTTGCAACAATATTTTTTTTCATTTTAGTAATCTCTTGTTCTGAAGACAAGATTCAACCGAGTATTGATAAAACAAAAGTTCAGGGAGAAATCCCTTCAAACGAAAGTTGGAATTCTAAAATAATATTTACCGATGAAGGGAAATTAAAAGCTGTTTTATTTACCGACCACTTAAAGATGTTTGAGATGCAGAAAATAACTTTACTAGACGGAGTTAAAATTAATTTTTACAATAAAGATCAAAAAAATACTTCATGGCTTACCTCACTTCGAGGTAAAGTTGATGATGTTACAAAAAATATGTTTGCTTTTGATAGTGTTGTTGCTAAGAATGACAGCGGTACAGTTCTCAAAACAAACGAACTAATGTGGCGGCAAAAAGATCAGAGAATTCTTACTGATAAGTTTGTTACAATATCATCACCAAAAGAAATAATACAAGGTTATGGGTTTGAATCCGACCAGCATCTAAACAACTATGTAATTTATAATGTAACTTATTCCAGCTCGCTTTCAAAAAAGAAAAAGTAATGAAACGATTTTTACTAATTCTCATATCGCTAATTTGCATTGAAGCTAACCTACCCGCACAAACAGAGAATAATAGTATTCTGGTTGTTGGAGATAGTCTCTTGGGAAGAACTGTTAACGGCGAAAGTATTCGCGAGGTACACGGCAATGTTGTAATGACTCAAGGCGCTGTTAGGATCACTTGCGATAAAGCAATTCAATATCTTGCTCGTAATGAAGTAGAATTAATTGGAAGAGTAGTTGTTGTTCAAGACAGCATAATAATAAAAACCTCACGCGGTTATTATTATGGTGATACTAAAATTGCATTTTCTAAAGTTGGAATATTTTTAACTGACGGCCATATTAATTTGAATTCTAAAAATGGTTATTATTATTTCGATGAGAAGCGGTCTTATTTTTATGAAGATGTAAAATTACAAGATTCACTTTCCAACATTTCAACTAACCGGCTCACTTACTTTGATGATGAAGATAAAGCAGTTGCAGCAGGGAATGTGCAAGTTAACGATACTTCGTCTACAATTTTTGCCGATAGTCTGATTCATTATCGAAACACGAAGATCACATTCGCATTTAATAATATTAGAATTTATAATCCATCAAACCGGTTAGCAATTTTTGGAAACAAACTTGAAGATTATGGAAAGAAAAATTATTCGAAGATAACAGATAAACCGTTCTTAGTCCGTATAGATACTCTTTCAAACGGCGCTCTTGATACCTTGATTATTTCCGCTAAGATGTTAGAATCTTTTGACGACAGTTTGAAAAAACTGATTGCAACTGACTCAGTAAAAATCGTACGTAAAAATTTTGCTTCAGTTAACGGGCAGACAATATTTTATCAGAAAAATGATCAGATACAAACTTTCAAACGAGAATTTGATATCACTCCGCCGGTATTCTGGAACGAAGAAGCTCAACTTGTAGGCGACTCTATAAATATTTTTCTAAAGGATAATCGTTTAGACCGTATGGATATAAATTCCAATGCATCAATTATTACTTCAAATAAAGATTCCGTTTACCGTTTCGATCAGCTCTCAGGAAAAAAAATAAAAATGTTTTTTGACGATAAAGGATTAAGCAGAACAGAAGTTTATGGAAATGTTCTAAGCATTTATTATATGTATGAAGACAAAGAACCAAACGGATTGCTGAAGTCAAGTTCCGAACAAGCTAAAATATATTTTAAAGATAAAACCGTTGCGGATGTTAGATTATACGGAAAACCGGTAAGTGAGTATCATCCCGAAAATTTAATTATTGGTAAAGAAAAAGATTTCACAATTCCAACTTTTAAAATATATTCGAATAAACCTACAAAAGAAAATCTTCTCTTTAAGAGAAAAGATATTCTTTCATACTTAATGAAGGACGTACAATATTATGCAGGAAAACTTAGTACTAAGAAGTGAAAATCTTAAAAAAGTTTACAAAAAAAGAGCGGTTGTAAATCACGTATCTGTTGGAGTTGAGCAAGGAGAAGTAGTTGGATTGCTTGGACCGAATGGTGCAGGAAAAACAACAACCTTCTACATGATTGTTGGAATGATAAAACCTAATGAAGGAAAAGTGTTTTTAGATAACAAAGAAATAACAAATGAGCCGATGTACAAACGTGCAAAAATGGGAATTGGTTATCTACCGCAAGAAGCTTCCATTTTTAGAAGACTAAGTGTTGAAGATAATTTAATGGCAGTCCTTCAAATGATGCAACTTACTCAAGAGGAAAGAAAAGAAAGACAGGAAAAACTTTTAGAGGAATTAGGAATTAATAATGTCCGGAAAAATTTAGGATTTCAGTTAAGCGGCGGTGAGAGAAGAAGATGCGAAATTGCACGTGCTCTTGCAACAAATCCAAAATTCATTCTTCTTGATGAACCGTTTGCCGGTGTTGATCCGATTGCTGTTGAAGATATTATGAATATAGTTGCCAATCTAAAGCATAAAGGAATTGGAATTTTAATTACTGATCACAATGTTCACGAGACTTTGAGCATTGTTGATCGCGCATATATTTTAATTAACGGAGAAATATTTAAGGAAGGAACCGCAACTGATCTTGCTGAAGATACAGATGTAAGAAAATTGTATTTGGGTGAGAAGTTTAAGCTCGATCGTTATTCTTAAATAAATGCAAATAGAAAGTATGATACTATAGAAATAATGATCAAGTTGATAAGGATCTTTACAAGCACCTTCGTTTTTTTAATGGTATTTTTTTTTCTTTGATAAGTTTTGTCGCTTCATCATCCCGTTCGTAATCGCCTTTCTCCACTCTATATTTACTGAACAATAATTTTTTTAATAATGCTCATAGACACACAACAACAAATAACCTATCAGTAGTTCAATAAATACTGATTTATATATTATTTATTAAACTCTCTAATAATTTTTTGAATTTCATCTTCGCTAATCCCGCTTCCCAAAAGAGCGCTATTCTTCTCGCTAACAGATTTTCTGCTTACATTTCCTAAAGGATTAGTTGAAGGATTTCCTGCTCGAGCGCGTAATCGTTCTTCAATCTGCTTAGTAAAATTTCCTTCTCGATAAGAACTTTTTGTATTTATCTCGGAAGGAAGATCAAAGGAAGTTACACAATTGCCTGGATTAACCGGCCGAATTTCAAAAGCAAGAGTTTTCACATTCATTAAATGCTTAGCTGTTACGTTCTCAGATATAATAGAACCGCCCCATGTTCCAGGACCAAGTGTCATTGAAGGCATTAATCCGGTTGTATATCCTACAGCCCCAACTGATGCAGGTGTATTAACTACAATTCTAAATGCCGGTTTTTCAAGAGCAAATTTCATAATTATTTCTTTATCATTGGAATGAATCGCCATTGTGTGACCGATTCCTCCGAACTCTAATAATTCTATTGAACGATGACAACCTTCTAACCAACCGTCTACGGTATAGAAAGCCAGCATAGGAGAAAGTTTTTCTATTGATAACGGTTCATCTTTTCCTACATGTTCACATTCAGCAATAAGAACAGTTGTATTATCCGGAACACTGAATCCGGCATAGTTTGCTATCCATGACGCAGGTTTGCCGACAATCTCTGCATTTAGTTTTGCGCCTCGTGCAACTTTATTTTCTAATTTTTTCTTTTCTTCGGCGTTTACAAAATAACAACCGATTCTTTTTGCTTCATCAATTACTTTTTCTCTTAAAGATCTGTCAACAATCATCGCTTGTTCGGATGAACAGAGTGTTCCATTATCGAATGTAGTTCCATAGACAATATCTGCAACAGCCTTTTGATAATTTGCAGTTCGTTCTATGAAAGCAGGAACATTTCCGCTGCCCACGCCATAAGCGGGTGTGCCAGAACTATAAGCGGCGTGAACCATTGGCATTCCTCCGGTTGCAAGAATTACTGCAACGTTTTTATCCTTCATTAATGCATCGGTACCTTCAAGAGTTGGAATGCTTAAACACTGAATTAATCCTTTTGGCGCCCCGGCTTTTTCTGCGGCTTCTGAAACAACACGCAAAGCTTCAGTTGTACATTTTAATGCTTTGGGGTGAGGAGAGACAACAATTCCGTTTCTGCACTTTAGAGATATTATTGCTTTGAACATTGCTGTTGAAGTCGGATTAGTTGAAGGAACTAATGCTGCAACAACTCCCATCGGTTCAGCTATCTTTAAAATTTTTCCATTCTTTTGTATATCTATAACTCCAACAGTTTTCAAATCTTTTATGGATTCCCAAACATCTTTTGTGCCGAATTGATTTTTTATTGTTTTGTCTGCTACTTTACCAAATCCCGTTTCTTCGTGAGCTAATTGAGCAAGATGTTCTGCTTCTTTGTATCCGGCATCAGCCATTGCTTTAACAATTTTATCTACTTGTTCTTGATTATAATGTTTGAATTCGAGTTGTGCTTCTTTTGCTTTAGCTGCTAATGTACGCGCTTCTTGGATGGATTGAAGATCTTTATCGAAGTTCATTTTACGTCCGTTCTTTTTACTAACTAAATATAAAGAGAGAGGGGACAAACTTCAATTATACATTTTTGTCGAAAGGTGTCTACTTAAAAAATTCTCTTAAATTCTGGAATCCGCTTTTGCTTACGGGTAATTTTTTCCCATCAGTGAGTAAAATTTGGTACGATTCTTTTTCTAACAATTCAATTTGTTTTATGGAAGAAAGTTTTACGATGTATGAACGATGAATCCGCAAAAAATTTTTTGGGTCAAGATTCTCTTCAAAATATTTCATTGTTTTTTGTTTTAGAAAATTTCCCTTCTCTGTATAAAACATTGTGTAATCATCCTGTGCTTCAATGTACCTGATTGCCTCAATTGGTATGATCTGTATTTTTTGTCCGCTCTTAATAATTACTCTGTCCAAAAATTCATTTCGTTTTTCAACTGATTTAACAAGACCGTCTAATTCTTGTTTTACGGGAGGAATATTTGTAATCAGTTTAATTGCTTTGTTCAGAGCTTCGGCAAATCGAACTTCAGAAAAAGGTTTGAGAAGATAATCCGTAGCGTTCACTTCAAAAGCTTTAAGCGCGTATTGATCGAAAGCGGTGGTGAAAATAATTACTGGCGGTTCTTCCAATATTTCGAGCATCTCAAAACCGGTAAGCTTTGGCATTTGGATATCAAGAAAAATTAAATCCGGTTTTTGTTCATTGATCTGTTTTATTCCTTCAAAACCATCCGAACACTCTGCGACGAGTTCAACATTATCAAATTTTTTTAAGTAGCTGCTTATTATTTCTCTGGCAAGTTTCTCATCATCAATAATAATTACTTTGATTTTTTTATTTGTCGTCATAAACTCAAACCGGTATATATAAATTAACTCTGAATAAATTATTTAATTTTTCCACCTTAACAAGATTGTCCTGGTTGTAAATTAATTTTAATCTGTTCTTAATATTTTTTATTCCAATGCCTTCACCTTTTCTCGGAACTGATTCGGGATCAAAATCATTTTCAACCGTTATTTTAAAATAACCGTTTTCCATTCCGCACATAAGTTTAATAATCACTTTATCAAGACTTTCATAAACGCCATGTTTGATCGCATTTTCAAAAAGCGGCTGAAGAATCATACTTGGAACTTCAAGTTCTTTGCATTCCTGTTTAACTTCTTCAATAAATTCAAACTTATCTGCAAAACGAACCTTCTCAATATCAAGATACAGTTTTGCGTTATTTATTTCCTCGCTTAATTTATTCTTTTGTTTTTCATTTTTCGAGAGAGTGCTTCTAAGAAACGCTGAAAGTTTAATGGTCATCTCTTGAGCTTGAGTAGGATTCGATAACGTAAGCGAGCTTATCGAATTCAAACTGTTGAAAATGAAATGAGGATTGATCTGATACTTCAGCGTTTTTAATTCCGCTTCTTTTACAAGAGCATTTAGTTCAACTTCTCTTAAGAGCTTCTCCTGGAAATTATTGTAATATATAATTACATAATCAACAGCAATAATTACTGTGTAGTAAAGTATTCCGATTAAAAATCTCCACACTAAAGATTTTAAAAGAAATTCAGGATAAATACTTTTTCCGGTGATAATATTGCTCATAATATAATAACCGGCAAGAATCCATAAACCGGATGTAATAACAGCCGCTGCAATATGATTTAGAAATATCTTAACGGCATTATAATTTTCCAGCGAATTAAAACTAACTGTATACCAGAGACTAATTCCCAATAATTGATAGATCAGATTAAAGACAGCACTATCAAGCAGAGCAGTCAGAATTGGAATATTCAAAAAAAAGTTTAATACACTTACTTGAACTAAAAAAATGAAAAACCAAACAACAAAATATGTAGCTAAAACTTTTTTATTGCTAATAAATGGATTTATCATTCCTTACTCAAATTAATTAGTTATTTGTCCACTTCCGAAAATATTTGAACCTCTGATTACCAATACTCCTTCGCTTTTTCCCATTTCTTCTAAATTTATAAACCGCTTATCGTTGAATCCGCCAAAAATGGAACTCTCATTAATTAATACCTTCCAATTTTGAGGTACTCGGATTTTAGCTTCGCCAAAAATAATATCCACTTCAAGTATATTATTGCCTGTTGCAAGTTTTGAATCATTCAAATCTAGTTTTAGAGTTCCAAAAACGATAGAAATCTTGCCGCCTTTAAAATTTTCAGAATGGATGATTTTATTACATGAAGTAAATACACAAGTCTCGTCTATAATATCTTGAGAGTATTCGGTTCCTTGAGTTTGTGTTGATCCAACATTGAATTGAGTGCTGTGCACATGTAACGGTCCTCTTCTTTTTAATATCAGCCAGAGACCAATAACTAATAATATAAGCGGCCAGAGATCGCCAAAATCAAAATCGAAAAAAAATGGAATATAATGCCGTGCAGTTCCAAACAAACCGATTATTAAAAAGATGTATCCCGCTAAACTGTTTTTGTGATTAATTAGAATTACTATGCCGAGAATAAGAAAGATAGTATGCCATGAGAAAATTGCATGACGCATATCGAACCAGAAAAAATTCAAATTATCTAGGAAGAATAAACTTCCAAGAGCAATTAAAATTATTCCAAGCCAGATTCTTCTATTTGATGTTTGCATTGTAAACTCCTTAAAAAATTGTTTTGATTTCGCCGCCGCCAAAAAGAACGATTCCTTTTATCAACAATTTTCTTCCTTCTTGAATTTTTTTGTTGGGGTCTTTCATTCTTTTATCTCCAAATCCTCCGAAGATTGGAAGTACATCAAGTTCAACATTCCAATCCGATGGAACAATTAACGTGGTTCCTCCGAACACTGCAGTTATTTCAATATTGTTTTCACCTTCTGCAAGTTTGGAATTAGCCAAATTGATTTCGGAACCGCCAAAGATTGAAACAATATTTCCACCTTTAAAATTATCTGAGTTAACAATTTTTGAACTGCCGCCGAAGATACTGATACTTTCAACATAATCATTACTGTTTTTTGATTGTCCGGCATCAGTAGATTCTGTTGAATGTCTGAAATTTCCTTTTCTGCCGAAGATTATATAGAGACCGACTAAAACTAAAAGTAACGGCCAGAGTTCAGGGATCAGATTAAATAAACCGATTGCCATAAGAACAACGCCTGCTGTTTTATTTCTGGAAAGAAAAAAGAAAAGCAATCCGATCAGAATGAAAAAATATTCCCATGTAAAATATTCGTAAGGAAAATCCAGTATATCATAATTGCGCATGACGAACAATCCGCCGAGTATAATCAGCAGAATTCCGATTATTACACGCCCGTGAAGTTTTGGTGTTTCCATTTTATCCTCCAATAATTTTTTGTTTCTACTTATTCTGACGGCAAAGATAAACGGTAGTTACGATTTTTTAGATAGGAAATCGGCGAACGGCGGAAAATTATCGGTGAGTGCAGGATGTATTCCACTATTCTTATTTAACTACTATCATTTTTTTTGTTTCTTGAAAATTTCGACCAAGTATACTATATGTTTCTAAAGTATAGAAGTATACTCCACTTGATAAACTTTTGGGACTCCAATTTATTTTATAATTATCCTTCGAAAGAGTTTTTTCTAACAAACGATCAACAACTTCTCCTAGAAGGTTAGAAATTGTTAATGTAACATAACTTTCAGTAGATAAATGAAAATTAATAATAGTAGAACTATTAAATGGGTTAGGATAATTTTGATAAAGTACCGTAGACTCTAAAAAATTATCTTTCATAAAATCAATAGAGACGGATTTCAATACAGGAGATTCGCCATTCTTCTTCGAGTTAAAGTACGCTTGATATTGTAAATATCTATCCCCGTTGTGAATAGAATTTATAGATTGACCTTCTTTAATGGTATAAAAATCATTTTCATTTATTGGACCATACCACTTCTTTTTATCTAAATCATAATCCATTTCTGATGATCGTATTTTAAATTTAATTGCTGTATTTGTGGTTGTGGAGTCTTCCCAAGATAGGTCTAAATATTTTGTTTTAAGATTTTTAGTATCAAGAATTACGGAAGTTAAGATGCCTTCTTTAACTTCAGAAAATTTCCATTGGTTCTGATATTTTTTTATAATTGGTCGACCATCATCTCCCCATGCGCCTCCCCATGCTTTCCAAGTTACCCAAAAGAGTTTATTTTTATAATAAACAAAGGGATAGTCATTAGTTTGAAAGTGTGTGGCGTTGACTCGAAAGTTTTTTCCAATTTTTGATAAAGAAGAATCAAAACACTGGGCATAAATATTATACCTACCATTAATATCAAGAATTGGATTTGTATCTCTATAGTCTGTCCATATGACTAAAAGTAATGAATTGTCATCCAAACATATAATAGACTCACCTTGCCAATGCTGAGCATTATCATCTCCTACTTTAATAACGGGAGAGATTGAGTTACTTTTTTTATCGAATTTCTTTAAATAAAGTTGACCATTAAAATCATCAACTGATTGATATGCTTCCCATGTTATTATAAAGGTGTTATCCGAAAGTTTAATAAATGTATTAACATGCTCATATTTAGAAATGGTTTCCTGATTTAATTGGAATTTATTTCCAACGACATTTCCCCAAATATCAATGCGTTGTACGAACATTTTTTGACCACCATCTGGGCTAAAATCAGTGCAAATAAGCCAAAATGTATTATCATAATTATTTCCCATAACAATCGGCCAATAACTCAGTTTCGGATTAACATTTATCTTAAAATTTTTTCCAATTCTCGCTGATCCATCCTTTATTACTTGAGCATAAATAATAAGTTCATTTCCACTAATAGTATTTTCGACAACTTTCCAAATAACTAGAAAATATCCGCTATTAAGAAAATCAAATCTAACCTCATCGTCTGTGAAAAAAGAATCAACACTGTAATTATTATTAATTATTAAAGGAGCTTCTATTGCTACAAAATTACTGTCGTATTCTTGGACATATACATTTTTGTCTTTGATATAAGCGTTATAGTAACGTCCCTTGTAGTAAATAAATTTTTTGGGAAAGTAATTAACTTCATAATCAGGATAAACTTTCTTTAATGGGAGATCAAGCTGAATCTCACCGTCTGACTCTTCTGTTACTCTTAAATTATTTAAGGAAAAGCTTGTAAAATCGTTTACTGTTGTAGTTTTCCATGTCTGGATTGTTTGGCAATTAATAGTAAATGAAAAGTTTGTAAATAGATATGTAAAAACAAAAAGATTATACTTTGACATTTCCCCTCACTAAGAAGTATAAGATAATTAGTGTGCTAAGAAACTAAACAGCGATAAATTTGAACTACATCTCCTATATATATTACAATATATTTTATTAAATCGAAATTCAATTCCAAAGTGCTCTATTTTACTTTGAAACTGTTTATTCTTATTATAAATTTTAATCAGGCTTTTTGTTCACAATAATTTTTTTCACTGTTTAAGACAATGTTTGGAGATTATCTCGCAGAAGATAGAAGAATCATCCACTTCTTCTAAGTTCACAATGACATTATCAATATCAGAAGTCAATGCTTTGAACTGATCTATTCCAACAGTGGTTGCGGTAAATCCATCTTTACAAACAATATTACCGTTGATGGTTTTTTCATAATCTATTTCACCAAGTAATCCGTTATCAGATTGTAATCGGAACCATTCCAATCGGTCATTCCAAGATTTTTCTGAATAGCTCGAGAAAAGAACTATTCCGTTAGGCTTAGTTACGCGTAGACTTTCAAGGATTAATTCTTTTTGATTAACATGAAAAGCAGAAATGCCATTTTGTATGCAGACAACGACATCAAAAATATTATTTGGAAATGAAAGTTGAACTGCATTCATTTGTGCAAGCGAGCAATTTGAAATTTTACTCAGCGTTTCTTTTCCAAGAAGTAAGCTGGAAAGTGAAGTATCAATCCCGAAAACAGATTTTGCTTTTTTAGCAAGTGAAGGAAGAATACGGCCGTAACCGCAGCCGAGTTCTAAAACTAAATCATGAGTTTGAATTTTTTGCAAGACATGATTTATTTCCGCTTCAAAATATTGTTTAACTCTAACGGGGGCTATTTCATAAACACGTTCTAATCTCTTAGCTGAAAGTTTATCTGAGTAATAGTCTTTCATGAAAAGTGCAGTCTAAAAATCTATTCGATTAATTTTGTTTGTTCATTTATTATCAGTTCTTGAATGTTAATAGTTCTTATTTCTTTTGCTTCAATTTCTTTGCGAATTTTTAAGCTATCAGCCTCTAATTCCTTGTTCGAAATTAATTTTGCTCTTTTCTCTTGAGGTGGATTCAACTTCTCAGATTTTTCATATTCAATAACTTTTTCTAAAACATCATGTGGTAAATCTGATTCACATTTTGAAAGAATTTCTAAAAACTGACGTTCAAAGAATTGATCAATCTGAATCCTTCGCTTGGTCATATGAGCAAACTTTCCGATAACTCTACAAATATTGTCACGCTCTTCTGGACTCAATTGTTCAACAAACTCATATTCCTCTATTTTTTTAAGACTTAGTATGATCGGCTCTATAGAATCTAATGTTACAACATAAACATTGTAATCTGCCATATTAAATGAAAATTGATGAATAATTTCAACGGTATTTGAGGGAATGACTAGAAAGATATCTTTCTTTACATTCTCTTCTTTTACATATTTTTTCACAGATTCTGTTTGTGCTTTAATGTAAGTAGCAAAGTTGTTCAAATCATCAGAAGCAGGGCTCTTTGCATCAAAAATAACAAACTCTTCCGCAATTTTAATTGTGTTATCAGGACTTCCTTTAAATGGAACTTTGTCTATATACATAATGGTATGGTCTTGACAAATTCTTTTAATTTCTTTTTTAACATTCTCTTGATGATTTGACCAAGTTTCTTTTAGATTATTTATTCTTTCAATTTCGACCAAATGCTTTTCTTCAATTTCTTTGATGCGCTCGTTTTGTATTTGGTCCTTAATTGAATTAAGTGTAGAAATGTCTTTTTCGTATTTGTTAATTCTATCAGTTTCGGTTTGCTTAAAAATTGTATTCTCTTTCTTTAGTTGCGAATTTTCTAGAATTAGCTGATCGCTTCTATCTTTTTGTAATAATAATCCTTTATCAAGATCGTTAATTTTAATTGCTGAAAGTCTGATTGTTTCATCCATTGAGGCTACTGAGGATTTTGAATTCGAAAGTTCTTCCCTTGAAATGTCAAGTTTTTCATTGAGGGTTTCTAGCTGACTATTCAGCTTTACGTTTTCTGTCTTGTTATATTCAACATCTTTCTTTAATAATTCAATCTGATTTTTTGCTTGTTTAGCTTCATCAGACACTTGATTGAAGGATTTTGTAAATGAACCGAATTCTTCATATGCATCATAACTTAGATTTCTAATCTGTCTCCAACTGAAAAGTCTTTGCCATAGACTAATGTTTTTTATTCTGTCAAAGAAAAGGTTCATTTTTTCAAAATTTGGATTCAACTTAGTTACCTTAAAATTATTAGATCAAATTACTAAGTCTTATTTATCAAATATTTTGTTATTCAGCAAATCAATTATTTCATAATTTTAGGGTGTCTTTCTAGGATAAACCAAAATGAATAAATGGAAAAAAATATTAATCGGCGCTTCTGCAACTCTTTTAGTACTCATAATTGTTTTTTCTATCATAGCATACTTAATGCTTAGGAAATCTTTACCGCAATATAATGGTGAAATAAATATAACCGGTTTGAATAATCAAGTTGAAGTTCTCAGAGATAATTTTGCTATTCCGTTAATAAAAGCAGAAAGCGATGAAGATGCCGCCTTCGCATTGGGATTTGTTCATGCACAGGAAAGATTATTTCAAATGGATGTTGCACGAAGAGCAGGCGAAGGACGACTTAGCGAAGTTTTTGGCGCGAAGACTATTTCGATAGATCAAATGTTTAGAACAGTCGGTATCTACAAAAATGTAAAAGCGAATTATGAAAAACTAAATCCACTTTCAAAAAAAATCTTGGTGGCTTATTCAAAAGGAGTAAATGCATTTATTAAAACCGCGAAAGGAAATTATCCAATCGAGTTTGATTTATTAGGTTATGATCCTTATCCGTGGAAACCGGAACATAGTTTAGTAATTGCAAAGTTAATGGGTTGGGAACTGAACATAAGCTGGTGGTCGGATATTACATTCACACAATTAGTTCAAAAGTTTGGGGTAGAGAAGGCAAAAGAATTATTGCCGGACTTTCCGGAAAACTCCCCAACAATTATTCCATCCGGTTTAGAAGGAGTTGCAGCAATATCTTCTGACTTTATAAAAGTAGATCAACAGTTTAGAAATTTTACAGGTTTTGTCGGAACACATATCGGTTCTAACAACTGGATTGTTAACGGTAAAATGTCAGCTTCCGGAGAACCGATAATCGCTAACGATCCGCATCTTGCTTACACTGCACCGGGGCGTTGGTATTTTGCAATAATTAGAAGTCACGATTGGAATGCTGAAGGATTTACTATCCCAGGGTTACCAGCAATTGTAATTGGAAAAAATAAAAATATCGCTTGGGCTTTAACAAATGTTATGGCGGATGATGCTGATTTTTATGTTGAGAAAATTGATTCCTCCGGGAAGAATTATTTTTTCAACAAATCGTGGCGTCAGCTATCAATTGAAAAAGATACGATTCATGTTAAAGATACTGCGAATGTAGTTTATGAAATAAAGCGTACACACCGCGGACCGATAATTACTGATATTCATCCGTTTAAGCATATGTATCCAAACACCGGAATTAAGACTGCACAGCTTAGTATGAGATGGACCGGATTGGAACCAAGCGATGAAATGTTTGCCGCGATCTCAATTAACAAAGCCAAGAACTGGGATGATTTTAAGAATGCTGTTAGATATTTCACCGTGCCTGGTCAAAATTTTGTTTATGGAGATGATAAAGGCAACATCGGTTACATTTGCGCAGCACGGTTACCGATTAGAAATACAAACAGTCCAACATTAATTAACGATGGTACGACAGATGTAAACGATTGGAAAGGATTTGTTCCTTATGAAGAAATGCCGAAGCTATTTAATCCGCCGCAAAATTTTATTGCGTCGGCAAATAATAAAACTCTGCTGAACTTTAAATATCACATTTCAAATATTTGGGAACCGTCTTCCCGTATTGAAAGAATTACGGAATTGCTTAATTCCAAGCCGATTCATTCTAAAGAGGATTATAAAAAATATCAGCTTGATTTTACTTCGCCTTACGCAAAAAAACTAACAAAATATATAACTGCTGCGTTTGACAGTGTTAAGGTAACGGATAAGAATCTTAAACTGACTTTAGAACTTTTCCACAACTGGAATTATGAAATGAACCCGGGCAGTCAAGTTCCAACAATCTACTCGCGTTTTTTTCAATATCTGATAAAAAATATTTTTGAAGATGAGATGGGAGTAAATCTGCTTAAAGAATATATTTTTGTAGCCAACGTTCCTTATAGAATTATTCCCAAACTATTGGAAGAAAACAATTCGTCATTTTTTGATGATGTCCGTACACCGCAAAAAGAAACGCGGGATGACATAATCAGAAAAAGTTTGGTTGATGCACTTACCGATCTTGAAAAGAATTATGGAACCGATGTTGCAAATTGGCAATGGGGCGATATTCATAAAGTAACATTCAAACACATGTTTCATGATAAATCGGGATTACTTGATAAAATAATAAACATCGGGCCGTTCAGTATTGGAGGCGACGGAACTACAATATTTAATACTGAATATTCATTTCCGGAATTATTTGAAAGTAATCGCGATCTAACAATGTTGCATCGTTCCGAACAATATGAAAATATTCTTGGTCCTTCTATGCGCTACATTTTTGATTTTGCCGATCCTGATCATTTAGAATTTATTCTTCCAACCGGTGAGTCCGGACATTTTATGAGCGATCATTATAAAGATATGAGTGAGATGTGGTTAAAAGGGAAGTATATAACAGTACCGTTAAAAGAGGATGAGTTTAAGAAAAGCACAATAAATGTATTGAAGTTAATTCCGTAATAAAATAATTGTAATACTAATAAGTTTAGAAAATATTAAATTGCGCCGAGACAAAATGGAAAGCTATGAAAGTAATAGAACATCTTAATAAAGCGAAAAATACTTTAATCAGTTTTGAAATTATCCCGCCAAAACGGGGCGGCAACATAAAGCAGCTTCTTACCGTGTTGGAAGATATCACAAAGTATAATCCACGTTTTATTGATATAACCAGCCATGCGGCAGAAGTAATTTATGAAGAGACTGTTTCGGGCAATATGCAGATGAAGATAAAACGTAAACGGCCGGGAACCCTGGGAATTTGCGCTCTCATTCAAAATAAATATAACATAGATGCGGTACCCCATGTTTTATGTACAGGATTTACACGTGAGGAAACCGAAGACTTTTTAATTGAACTTCACTATTTGGGGATTGATAATGTTCTTGCAATCCGCGGAGATGATAGTGATTATAAAAAACCGGTAAAATTCGGGCGAAGCATAAACGAATACGCGGTTGATCTAATTAGTCAAATCAATTCAATCAATAAGGGAAAATATTTGGAAGAAGGTTTGCTTGATGCACAGCCGATGAATTTTTGTATCGGTACAAGCGGATATCCGGAAAAACATTTTGAATCGCCAAATCTGAAAACAGATATTCGATATACAAAAGCAAAAGTTGATGCTGGTGCTTCATATATTGTAACGCAAATGTTTTATAGCAACAAAAGTTATTTTGAGTATGTTGATCTATGCCATAAAGAAAATATAACAGTTCCTATAATCCCGGGTTTGAAGATTATAACTAGTAAATCGCATGTAAAAACTCTTCCTAAAAATTTTTACATAGATATTCCTCAAGAGTTAGCGGAAGAAATTGAAAAATCAAAACCGGAACATACACTTGAAATCGGAGTTAACTGGACAGTAAAGCAAGTAGAGGAATTATTAAATAAAAATGTTCCGGCGCTTCATTTTTATATCATGCAGGATTCTAAACCGATTAAAATGCTGATGGACAAATTAAAAATTTGAGTTAATAAAATGATAAGATCATCAACACGTTTAAAATTTTCTTCTGCAATGCCACGTAAACTAAAATGGGGTGTAGCCGGCTGCGGAAATTTTGCTGAAAATTCTTTTCTGCCGGCATTGCTTCTAGCTCAGAGAAGTAAACTTGTTTCTATTTATAGCCATGATTTGAAGAGAGCTAAGAATTTTGCATTAAAGTTTGGTGCTCATAACTCATTTGATGATTTCGATACTTTTCTAACCAGTGATATAGATGTAGTTTATATCTCAAGTGTAAACTCCGATCATTATTGGCAAGTACTAAAAGCCGCAAGAGCAGGAAAGAATATTTTATGCGAAAGACCAATTGCCTTGAGCTCGATTCAAATTGAAGAAATGATAAAAGTTTGTAAAGAACAAAATGTAATTTTCATGATAAATCATTTGCACAGATTTCACCCGCTTGTTCAAAAAGCCAAGGAGTTAATTAATAATCAAATGCTGGGAAAAATTGTTTCTATTTCAGCAACTTACAACATTGATGTTTCGCCCGTTGATAATTTCAGATTTAAGAAGGAACTAAGCGGTGGCGGAGTACTTCGAGACCTTGGCGGACAGATGATAGATCTATTACGATTTTTTGGGGGTAATATTATTGATGTTAAAGCTTATATGGATAATGTTGTTTACAAAAGCGATGTAGAAGATTTCGCTTCAGCAATTGTAAAATTTGAAAAGAATGGGTACGGTTACTTCAATATTTCATACAACACAAAGAAAGCACACAATAGGATAGAAATTTTGGGTTACAATGGTTCGCTTGCTATTGAGAATTTTTTAGGCAAAAAAAATCTTGCAACAAAACTAATAATAGATCTTCAAGGCGAAGGTAAAAAAATGTTTCGCAAGAGAACAAATAAATTATTGTTTATGATTCGTTCTGTTCAAAAAACATTTTTGAAAAATGAACCGCCATTAGTTACAGGCGAAGATGGTTTAGAAAATATGTTGATAATAGAAAAAATAGAGAAACAATGCCTTTACGAAAAGAATTAATTCAAGCATGCCATAAAGTTTATGCTAACAGTTTTGTCGCCGCATACGATGGAAATCTGTCGGCACGAATTGACGACAAGAAATTATTAATTACTCCTTCCGGTAAATGTAAGGGAGAATTAGAAGAAAAAGATCTTCTTGAAATTGATTATGAAGGGAAAGTATTAAGCGGAGATGGTTTGGTTTCGGCTGAAGTGAAAATGCATCTTCTAGCATATCAAAACAGAGAAGACGTTAACGCAGTTGTCCATAGTCATCCAATTCATGCTTCTGCATTTTGTGTTGTAGATAAAGAATTAAGCCAGCCAATTTTTCCTGAATCTATTCTTTCTCTCGGGAAAATTCCGCTATGTAAATATTCAACGATTTCAACAGAAGAGGTTGAAGAATCAATTTTACCTTATATAGGGTATGTTTGGGTTTTACTATTACAAAATCATGGTGTCCTGGCATTTGGGAAATCAATTAAAGATGCTTATTTCAAAGTAGAGAAGCTTGAACATTTTGCTAAAATTATGACTGTAGCAGAAATACTTGGCGGGGCAAATAAACTTTCAGTTGATCAACTAAAAAAACTTTACATGATCTCCGAAGAAATTTACGGAGTTAAAGTTGATGACAAGATGAAATTTCTTTAAGAAATAATTAATGTTGGGAAATACAGAGATAAAAATGCCAAACGGTAAAATTAATGTTGCACTTCTCGTTGGAGGCACTTCTCCTGAACGAGAAGTTTCAAAAAACACAGGCAAATCAATATTAAAAGCATTATATGATCTTGGGTACAAAGTAAAAGTAATTGATCCGGCTTTTGGTTTGAATCAACCAAAAGAAGAAGAAAAATTTTTTGCTGAGAAAGATTACATAGACAGATCCAATAGAAACATTGTTGAGGCAATCAACTCAACAATGTTTGATGATGTTGATATTGCATTTCTTGCACTTCACGGAAAATGGGGAGAAGATGGGAAAATCCAATCGCTGCTGGAATTCCGAAATATAAAATATACCGGCTCAAAAGTTTTAGCCAGCGCTCTTGCGATGGATAAATGTATGACGAAAATTATGTTTCAACATTTTGATGTGAATACGCCGAGATGGTTTGTTGTTAATAAAAATGAAAATGATCTGGATTTGATTCGTTCTAAAATCAAAAAATTCTTTGGCTACCCATGTGTTATAAAACCTAATGATGAAGGATCTACAATTGGTCTAACAATTTGCCGCGGCGATATTGAAGTTCATCAAGCATTAAGAAAAGCATACCAGTATTCAGACAAAGTTTTAGTTGAAGAATATATTGCGGGACACGAATTGACTGTTGCTATAATTGATCAACAAGCGTTGCCAGTTTTAGAAATCAAACCTAAAAGTGGTTTTTATGATTATGAAAATAAATATACAAGCGGTAGAACAGATTATATCGTCCCTGCTGAAATCTCCCAAAAAATTTCCGAACATCTTCAACACCAAGCACTTCTCGCATTTAATTCAGTTGGATGTGAAAGCTATGCACGAATTGATTTTAGAATGACGAATGATTTTAAAACTTATTGTCTGGAAGTAAATACTTTACCCGGAATGACAAGTACATCACTTGTTCCCAAAATGGCAAAAGCAGCCGGTATAACATTCGAACAATTGATTGATAGAATAATCAAGAATTCGCTTTAATGATATTGCTTAATAATAAACTGCTCAAAAAGCTCATTATCATTTTGATCTTGCTTGGTTCCCTGGCTTTTTTATTTTTTAATGAAAACGGTATTCTGAAATATTTGAAAACCAAAAGCGAGTTGAAGCATCTTGATCAAGAACTAAGAAAATCTGTTGAGAAAGTAAAAGAACTTGAAAGAGAAATTGACTCCTTGAAAACAAGCAAAGAGAAAATTGAGAAAGTAGCCCGCGAAAAATTTCATATGATGAAAAAGAATGAAAAAGTTTTTAAGATCGAAGAGAAATAAAAATTGAAAAACAAAATAAATATTCCGCAAACGCCACTTGCTGATAGATGCCGTCCTAAAATTTTAGATGATTTTCAAGGTCAAGAAAAATTAGTCGGAGCGGGAAAACCTCTCCGTACAATGATCGAGTCCGATACTATGAGCTCAATTATTTTATGGGGTCCGCCCGGCACCGGCAAAACAACTTTAGCCAAAATTATTTCTGAATCAACACAATCCGAGTTCCATCAAATAAATGCTGTTTCATCAGGAGTGCGTGAGATTAGGCAAATAATTGAACTAGCAAAAGAGAATTTAGAACAATTCAGAAAAACAATTTTATTCATTGATGAAATTCATCGTTTCAATAAAGCTCAACAGGATGCGCTGCTTTCCTCTGTTGAGAGCGGCCAAATTATATTGATTGGTGCAACTACAGAAAATCCGTCATTTGAAGTGATACCGGCATTAAGATCGCGGGTACGAATATTTGTTTTAGAAGAGCTATCTAAGAATAATCTTCAGAATATTTTAAACCATGCATTAACAAAAGATGAGTTTATTAAAAAGCTTAATATCAAATCTATAGATAACGATTTTCTTTTTTTTGTTTCCGGCGGAGATGCGCGTATTTTATTAAATATTTTGGAAGCTTCATGCATTCAGGAATATGAGAAAGAAGAAATTATTATTACTAAAGAAGTTATTGAGAATATTATTCAGCGGAAAAATATATTATATGATAAAGCCGGTGAAGAACATTACAATATTATCTCTGCATTCATAAAAAGTTTACGCGGCTCGGATCCCGATGCAGCAGTTTATTGGATGGCAAGAATGTTGGAAGGAGGAGAGGATCCGCTTTTCATAGCAAGACGGATGGTAGTTCTTGCATCGGAAGATATTGGAAATGCTTCTCCCAACGCTCTTCTTATTGCGGAAGCTGCATTCAGTGCAGTAGATAAAATTGGAATGCCCGAAGGAAGAATAATTCTTTCTCAATGCGCAACGTATCTCGCTTCTTCACCCAAAAGTAATGCATCATATTTTGCAATAGATAACGCACTTACAGACGCAAAAAATTTACCTCAGTATCAAGTCCCCATTCATTTACGTAACGCACCGACAAAATTGATGAAAGAATTAGGTTATGGTAAGGAATACAAATACCCGCACTCATTCGAAAATAATTTTATTCAAGAAAATTATTTACCTGAAGAATTGAAGAATAAACAATATTATTTACCTTCAGAAAACGGTAATGAAAAGACAATTAAAGAAAGATTAACGAATTTGTGGAAAGGGAAAAAGAAATATTAGTAGCGAACAAACATTTTTCCCGGCAATTGTTTTACCAATCCTTTGAATTCCAATGTTAATAAGTTTACCAAACAATCAGATGTTGCCATTGAGGTAAATGAGGCGATCTCATCAATTTGTTTTGATTCATTTGTCAAAACATTTAAGACTTTCTCTTCGAATAAGGTTAGTTCAACACTAGGTCTCGGAATATTTATTCCGACTTCAGGTTTCAACTTTAAATTCAGTTCAAGTAATATATCTTCAACACAAGTTACCAATTTAGCTTCACCTCTTTGAATTAATGAGTTTGGCCCCTCGCTTTGCTGAGCATTTAAATTTCCAGGTAAGGCAAATATTTCCCTATTTTGATCGAGTGCATAAGCGGCAGTTTGCATAGCTCCGCCGTTAAGTTTTGTCTCAATTATTAATGTTCCTAATGATATTCCGGAGATTATTCTATTTCTCCTCGGAAAATTTTGTGCATCAGGTTTAGTTCCTAATTCAAATTCTGAAATTATTACTCCATTCTTTTTAATCTGTGAAAAAAGTTTTTTGTTTTCCGGAGGATAAATTACATCAAGACCAGATCCAATTACTGCAATAGTTCTACCGTTGGATTTCAAAGCTGATTCATGCGCTATGGAATCAATACCGCGAGCGAGTCCGCTTACTACAGTTATTTTTTTCTCACTGAGTTCGGATGAAAATTTTTCGGTTTCAATTTTACCATATGGAGATGGTTGTCTTGTACCAACAATTGCAAGAGAATATTTATCTTGTTCTATGAAATTTCCAAGTGTATATATAATTAAGGGGGGAAAATAAATTTTTTTAAGAAGTTCAGGATAATCTTCATCCCAAAAAGTAATTAATCGCCCACCTAGTGAATTCAATTTCTCTAATTCGGAAATTAAATTAGATTTAATTTTATTATAACTATCCGAAGAAAGTTTAATTTTTGTTGCAAGAGTTTTACTAATCCCTTCAACTTGCAATAAACTATTAAAATCCGTGTGTAGAATTCTATCTAAAGAATGGAATTTGGTAAGAAGAGAAAATATTTTTAGTGGACCTATCCCCTCAATGCTGAGTAATAAACGAAGATAAACTAAATTTTCGAAATTAATCTGAGACAAGTTATAGTCTGAAAATTATTATTCGTTGATTTCAATGTTGTCTACAATTGCAATTACCATCGTATTAACAGGAGCGTTAGTGTGTCCCAATATTTGTTCAACAGCATCACCCTCTTGAACAACAATTACAGAATCCCCAATTCCAGCGTCGATCTGATCTAAAGCTATAAAATCTTTTTGGCCTATTAAGTTTCCGATATAATCAATCGGATGAACTATTAATAACTTATGCCCAATTAAAAATTTATTTTTTGGGGTGGATACTATATTACCTTTAATCTTTGCTAGAAACATTTGTCTTTTTCTTAATAAAAATCGAAGATTTTAATAAGATTGCTAATGGAATAATAATAATGTAGGCGATTAAAAGAGTAATAGGAGAGATAGTGAGGGAAAAAAAACTATCCCAATTACCCTGTGCCATAAATAAATATCCAAAAGTTAAAACCACTAAACCTGATGCAATTAGAATATAATTGTTCTTATCCCAATAATCTTTAAATGGTGATGATATTGATTTCTTAACTTCTTTTATATTTCTTTTTTCTTTTACCACCACGACCTCTAAAAATTATATAATGAATACTTTATAATAGTAACAATAAGTATAAAAAATTTATCTACAAAATAATATATTCAAAAAATATATTATAAGAATACTTTTGTCAAGACATATTATTTGTGAATGTTATTTACAAATATTTTTTTAATATTTTTAAATAAAGTGAATGAAATTCCTTTTGAGTTAACTCAATTACTTAAGAAATAACTATATAAAATATGATAGTTACTAAATGTAATTTCAATTAAATAGTGACGAATTAATTTTTGAATCATTGATTTATAATAGTACGTCTTGAGTGAAAATTGATACTTATACATAAGGTTTCTAATATTTCTTTTTCAAAACTCTTGACAAAAGAAGAAATAAAGTATAATTTTAAAACCCTCAATAAATAAAGTTCTTTGACAGAGTGAGTGACTAAAGAAATTCTTTAGATAGTTCAGCTTTGTTGATTCAAAAAAATTACAAACTCTACAACGGAGAGTTTGATCCTGGCTCAGGACGAACGCTGGCGGCGTGCCTAACACATGCAAGTCTACGAGAAAAAGGTAGCAATATCTTGAGTAAAGTGGCGCAAGGGTGAGTAATATGTAAGTAATCTACCCATGGATTTGGGATAACGTCGAGAAATCGACGCTAATACCGAATAATGCAGCGGCACCACATGGTGATGTTGTTAAAGTTGCAGCAATGTAACGTCTATGGATGAACTTTCATCTGATTAGCTAGTTGGTAGGGTAATTGCCTACCAAGGCTACGATCAGTAGCTGGTCTGAGAGGATGATCAGCCACACTGGAACTGAGACACGGTCCAGACTCCTACGGGAGGCAGCAGTGAGGAAT